>NZ_DASYHS010000157.1:0-87056 GCF_035998295.1 Arenibaculum sp.
ATCTGGCCGGGAGTGAAGGGAAAATGGACGAACTGCACCGACGACGCCTTGCCGGCCGCCGTCGTGCGGTCGACGTCGGCCTCGGGCACGCCCTTGACCGTCTCGCCGGCGAACTGGATCGTCATGGTCTCCTCGACGCCGCCCAGGCGCGACAGCAGGGCCTTGCGCCGGTTCGGGTCGTCGATCTCGAACATCACGGTCGCGACCAGTTCGCTGCCCTTCGGGACCAGGGGGTTGTAGGCGCGCAGTTCGTCCTCGATCTGCTCCTCGCCGCCGCGCTCGATGTAGAGCATCTCGTGGATCTGCCCCCACATGGTCGCGTAGCTCTCGAAGTAGAAGGTCGCGACCGGGCCGACGGCGAGCCGACGGTTCTTCTTTACGGCGACCAGCTCCTTGCGCCGGGCGGCGCGGACCTTCGCGTAGTCCGCCATCGGCATGATGTCGGCGCGCGTGATCTCGGTCTTCCTGGGCAGGCTCGTCTCCATGGTCTCGCTCCTCGCTCGCGCGCTCACAGCCCGTAGGCGTGCGCGAAGATCTCGATCGGGTGCAGGTTGGTCGGCGGCGGCGGGTCGGTGTCCTTGCGCACCCGCTCGACCCCTTGCATGATGTGCATGCCCGCCAGCGGGCACTCGCTCGCGACATAGGCCTTGCCGGCCTTGACGGTCTGGTTGGCGACCGGCTTGCCGACCTTCAGCGCGACGTCGAAATTCTCCTTCATCACGCCCCAGGAACCGCCGTGACCAGAGCAGCGCTCGATCACGCGGATGTCCGGCTCGGGGATCAGGCGCAGCATCTCCGCCGCCTTCTGGCCCATGTTCTGGGCGCGCGCGTGACAGGCGAGATGGACCGCGACGCCGCCGTCGAGCGGCTTCAGCCCGGGAGCGAGGCCGTGCTTCTTCGCGATGTCGACGACGTACTCGGACAGGTCGAAGGTGGCCCCGGCCAGCTTCTCGACCGCCGCGCGGTGGGGTGCCGCCTCGGGCACGATCAGCGGCCACTCGAACTTCAGCATCAGGGCGCAGCTCGGCACCAGCGCGATCACGTCGTAGCCGCGATCGACATAGTCCTGGAGCGCGGTCGCGACACGTGCCGCGTTCGCGTCGACCTTGGCAAGCTCGCCATGCTCGAGTTGGGGCATGCCGCAGCAGCCGGGATAGGCGACCTCGGTCTCGACGCCGTTATGCGCGAGCACCTTGCGCGCCGCCTCGCCGATCGCGGGATTGTTGTAGTTGACGAAGCAGGTCGCGTAGAGGACGGCCTTGCGGCCGAAGGCCGGGGCGTCGCGGTTGACCTCGACCCCGTCGGACTTCGCGCGCAGCGCGAAGGTCTTGCCGTGGAACTTCGGCAGGGCGGCCTCGCGATGGACGCCGGTCACCTTCTCCAGGATCGGGCGCGTCAGCGCGTTGCCCGTGTCCGACGCCCAGTTGGCGATCGGCGCCACCGCGCCGGCCAGCTTGCCGTTGCGATCGGTCTTGGTCAGCTCGCGCTCGGCGAACGGAACCTTGTCCTTGCGGGCCTCGACTGCGCGGTAGCGCAGCATCAGGTGCGGGAAATCCAGGTTGAACTCGTGCGGCGGGACGTAGGGGCACTTCGTCATGAAGCACATGTCGCACAGCGTGCACGCGTCCACGACCGGCTTGAACTGGTCCGAACTCAGCGCCTCGACCTCGCCGACATCCGTCGCGTCGACCATGTCGAACAGTCGCGGGAAGCTGTCGCAGAGATTGAAGCAGCGCCGACAACCGTGGCAGATGTCGAAGACCCGGCGCAGCTCCGCGTCGAGCTTGGCCTCGTCGTAGAAGTCCGGGTCCTGCCAGTCGACCCGGTGGCGGGTGGGGGCCTCGAGGCTGCCTTCGCGCATTGGCGTCCCTTGGGATTACATGTCGGGGGTCACGTGCCGGGGTCGCGTCCGCCGTCCGAAAGACGGCCAGCCGACGGCCCCTCCCCGTGGAGAGAGGGCCGCCGACGGCCGCTTCGGGTTCGCCCGGTGGGGCGTCCGGGACGGATCAGGCCAGCTGGTCGAGAGCCTTCTGGAAGCGTCCGGCGTGCGACTTCTCGGCCTTGGCGAGCGTCTCGAACCAGTCCGCGACTTCGTCGAAGCCTTCCTCGCGGGCCGTGCGCGCCATACCCGGGTACATATCGGTGTACTCGTGGGTCTCGCCGGCGATGGCGGCCTTCAGGTTCAGGTCGGTGGCGCCGATCGGCTCGCCGGTGGCGGGGTCGCCGACCTCCTCGAGGAATTCCAGGTGGCCGTGCGCATGGCCGGTCTCACCCTCGGCGGTCGAGCGGAACACGGCGGCCACGTCGTTGTAGCCCTCCACGTCGGCCTTCTGGGCGAAGTAGAGATAGCGGCGGTTGGCTTGGCTCTCGCCCGCGAAGGCGTCCTTCAGGTTCTGCTCGGTCTTCGTGCCCTTGAGCGACATGTGATCCTCCTCTCTCCCGGTTTCCGTGGAAAACTCGTGCTGGTCGGCGCCCGGTTGGCGGGCGTCCCATTTACGGCGGCACCTCGCAAAAAACCGCTCGTCGGCTTCTATGCACCCGCGCAAGGCGGCTGTCAACAGTTTAGAGGAATTCCAAACTGCAGCGCAAGGCTATGCTGGAGGCAGGTAAAGAGAAGACTGAACTTCAGTCTGCGGCTCGGTCGGCCGAGAGGCGGATGATGATGTCGACCCGCGCGACCCGGGTGCCCGGCGGCGCCTCCGGCAGGGCCGCTAGCGCCACGCTGGTGCCGGGGATGTCCTGGAGCTGCCCGGTGTGCTCGTGGAAGAAGTGGTGATGGTCGTGGACGTTGGTGTCGAAGTAGGAGCGTCCCGCCTCGACGACGACCTCGCGCAGCAGACCGGCGGCGGTGAACTGGTGCAGCGTGTTGTAGACGGTCGCGAGCGACACCGGCATGTCGGCCGCCGACGCCTCGCCGAAGAGCTGCTCGGCGGTCACGTGCCGGTCGCCGGTGGAGAACAGGAGCCGCGCGAGGCCGAGGCGCTGGCGCGTAGGGCGCAGGCCGGCCTTCTTGAGGCGGTCGAGGACGGGCTTGAAGGGACGGCTGGGGCTGCTCATGGACGTCATATGGTCATTGCGGCCCCGTTCTTGAATACCATCATGGGCCGTCCGGCCTATTTGGAACGAATCCAGGCCCGGTTGCAAGCCGTTGATGAGCCGACGCCGCCGTCTACTCCGCGGCGCGGGCCGGGTCCTGCTGGCGGGACCAGAGCGCCGCATAGGGCCCCCGGCGAGCGAGCAGGGCCGCGTGGGTCCCCCGCTCGACCACCCTGCCTCCGTCCAGGACCAGGATCTCGTCGGCGTGCACGACGGTCGAGAGCCGGTGCGCGATGACCAGGGTCGTGGTCCCGCGCGAGACTTCGGCCAGGCTGTCGCGGATCGCGCGCTCCGTGTGGCTGTCGAGCGCGCTGGTCGCCTCGTCGAACAGGAAGACGCGCGGGCGCTTCAGGATCGCGCGCGCGATCGCGATGCGCTGCTTCTCCCCGCCCGACAGCTTGAGCCCGCGCTCGCCGACCTGGGTGTCGTAGCCGTCGGGCAGCGCGGTCACGAAGTCGTGGACGCGGGCGAGGCCGGCCGCGCGCTCGACCTCCTCACGGGTCGCGTCGGGGCGGCCGAAGGCGATGTTGTAGAAGATCGTGTCGTTGAACAGCACGGCGTCCTGCGGCACCACCGCGATCGCTTCGCGCAGCGAGGATTGCCGAACGGTCCGGACGTCCGTCCCGTCGAGCAGAATGCGCCCCGAACCGGGATCGTAGAAGCGGAACAGCAGCCGGCCGATCGTCGACTTGCCGGCCCCGCTGGCCCCCACGATCGCGAGCGTGCGCCCGGGCTCGATCGAGAAGGAAACGCGCTCCAGCACGGGGCGGCGCGGATCATACGCGAAGCCCACGCCCTCGAACGCCAGCGCGCCGGGTCCGGACGGCAGCGGCCCGGCACCCGGCGCGTCCGCGATCTCCGGCCGTTCCGCCAGCAGCGTCATCATCTGCTCGACGTCGGTGAGCGACTGCTTGATCGAGCGGTAGATCTGGCCCAGCCGCTCCAGCGGTCGCAGGAGCTGGAGCAGGTAGGTGTTCACGAGCACGAGGTCGCCGACGGACAGCACGCCGCGTCCGACCTCCAGCCCCGCCATCACCAGCATCGCGGTCAGCCCGGCGCCCAGGATCGAGACCTGGAGCGCGCCGGTCAGGCTGCGCCAGGTAAGCGCCCGCACCTGCAGCTCCTCGACCCGGCGCAGCGCCCGGTCGTAGCGCTCGGCGACGTGCTCCTCGTTGCCGAAATACTTGACGGTCTCGTGGTTGAGCAGGCTGTCGACGGCGTCGCCATGGGCCTTCGCCCCCTCGGCGACGGCGCGGCGCTGGTGCCGGCGCAGCCATTCCGAGCCGGCCACGAGGCAGGCGCCGTAGAGCACGAGCGTGGCGAGCGCCAGCGCCCCGAACAGCGGCGGCAGCGTGCCGAGCAGGACCACCGAGATGAAGGCGATCTCCGCGAACAGCGGCAGGATCAGGAAGACGAGGTCGAACAGCAGCTCGCGCACGCCGCGGATGCCGTTGTCGAGCACGCGTGAGAGCTGGCCGGTGCGCCGGGACAGATGGAAGCGCAGCGACAGCGCGTGCACGTGCCGGAACACCGCGAGCCCGACGCGCCGCTGCAGGCGTTGCTCCAGCGGGCCGTACAGCGCCCAGCGCATCTCGTTGCCGATCTTGGCCAGCCATTGCAGCAGGCCGAAAGCCAGCAGCAGCGCGACCGGCAGGGTCATCGGGCCGAACCCGGCCGGCGCGCCGCCCGAGAGCTGGTCCACCGCGCGCGCGAACAGCAACGGGACGAGCGCGTTCAGCAGGGCGGTCAGTCCCAGCAGCCCGACAGCCGCCCCGAGGCGCAGGCGCAGCGCCCGATCGTCCTTCGGCCACAGGAAGGGCAGAACCAGGCGGAGCGCCTTGAGGTCCTGGGGCCGCGAGGGAGGAATATCGGCGGACGCCCCGCCGCCCGGGGGGCGCTTCGGATCGGACATGGGGCCAATCTGGGCACTGGGCGGGACGGATACGAGCGCGGCACCGCGAAACGATGGTTCCGGGCACCGTTTCAAGCCTCGGCGGCATCGAAGCGCTGAAGGATTTCGCCCCGATCATCAGGGTCGCCCCCTGATCGAGACCGCCGCACCGGCACTCGCGTCCGCGGTGCGGCGCGACGGCCGGGCGCCCCCGCTCCTCCGAGCGCAGGAGGGGCGGGAGGTCCGACCTCAGATGCCGGCGCGTCGCCTCAATCGCCGGTCTGGATGCGCTCCACGAGCTGCTTGACCGTCGGAACGAAACCGCCGGCGTAGAACGGGTCCTGGGCGAAGCGGTAGGCGTTGTGGCCCGCGAACATCAGTTCGTCGTCGCACTCGTCGCCATGGCTGATCGCCTGCAGGGTCTTCTGGATGCAGAAGGAGCGCGGATCGGCCTTGCGGCCGGTGCTCCCCTCCTCGTTCTGCGCCCAGTTGCTGAAGGCGCAGGCCGACAGGCAGCCCATGCAGTTGATCTGGTCGGTCAGGATCTCGCGCGACTTCTCCTGCGTCACAAAGACCATCGTGCTGTCGGGCGTCTTCATCGGCGTGTCGAAGCCGGCCTCGACCCAGGCGAAGGCGTGGTCGCGGTCGCCCGGCGTCAGGTAGACCGGACGGCCGCGGGGGCCGACCGGGAACTCCGCCGTGTGGTCGCCGATCCGCTCGGTCATGTAGGCGACCTGGCGCTCGCTGCGCTCCCGCAGCTCGCGCATGAAGGCGTTGTTCACGGCCGAGCTGTAGAACCCGGTCGGCGAGAAGCGGTTCAGGAACACGTCCCCGGCCTTCAGGCGCAGCAGCTTGCGCTTCCACGCGTCGGAGATCGGGCTTTCCTGCGTCAGCAACGGCCGGGTCCCGAACTGGAACGCGACCGGCCCCAGGTCGGGGTTGTCGATCCAGTCCTCCCAATCGCGCAGGTACCAGACCCCGCCCGCCATCACGATCGGCACCTGCTCCAGCCCGAAGCTGTTCATCATCTGGCGCAGCGCCAGGACCCGCGGGAACGGATCCTCGGGCTGGTGCGGGTCCTCGCTGTTGGACAATCCGTTGTGGCCGCCGGCCAGCCACGGGTCCTCGTAGACGACGCCGCCGAGATTCTCGGGGAACTTGTGATAGGCACGCTTCCACAGCGCGCGGAAGGCGCGCGCCGAGGAAACGATGGGATAGTAGTGGATGCCGTAGCGGGCCGTGATCTCGGCGATGCGATAAGGCATGCCCGCACCGCAGGTCACGCCGTGGACGAGGCCCTTCGCCCCTTCCAGGACCCCTTCCAGGACATCCTCGCAGCCGCCCATCTCCCACAGCACGTTGATGTGGATGCGACCCTGGCCGTTGCTGCGCTCATGCGCGACTCGCGCCTGGTGGACGCCGCCGGCGATCGCGTAGCGGATCAGCTCCTCGTGGCGTTCGCGCCGGGTCCTGCCGCGGTAGACCTGCGGCACCAGGTTGCCCTCGGCGTCGTAGCTGTCGGCGTTGACGCCCGAGAACGTGCCGACCCCGCCCGCCGCGGCCCAGGCGCCCGAACTCTCGCCATTGGAGACGGAGACGCCCTTGCCGCCTTCCACCAGCGGCAGAACCTCGCGACCGGAGATGACCAGAGGCTTCAAAGCCTTCAAAGCGACCCTCCAAGAAAACTCGGCCGAACAGAACTCAGCCCGAAAAACACCGGGAACGGCCTGCGGTCGCAGCCCGTCCGATAGCCCCCGCGACGCCATATATGAAGGATGTGCGCCGAAGAAGAGTCCGCGGGCGGAAAATCCGCTGCGAACAGTAGTCTCAACCGCCGAACCCCGCCAGCATTTCCCCCGGCCGGTCGGAGAACACGCCGTGGACGCCGAGGGCCGCGAGCGACCGCGCCCGGCCCACTTCGTTCACCGTCCACGCCAGGACGGGACGGCCGAAATCCACATAGTTCCGGATGGCCGAGGTTTCCAGCCCGCCGTCCACGTTCAGCGCGTCGGCGCGAAGCCGTGCCGCAAGCGTGCGCCACTGCGCCGGCACGTCCTCGAACAGGACGCCGAGCGGCAGGTCCGGGGCGACGCGGCGGACCTCGACCAGGGATGCCTCCTCGAAGCTGGAGACCAGCAGCGGCCGTCCGTTCCAGAGCGCCTTAGCCCGCTCGGCCGCGACGCGGGCGGTCTCGGCCTCGCGACCGGGGCAGGGCTTGATCTCCAGGTTGAGGCCGAGGCCGAGTTCCGCACAGAGCGCGAACAGCTCGTCGAGCGTGGGGACCGGCTCGCCGGCGAAGGCCGGGCCGAACCACGATCCGGCGTCGAGCCGGCGGATGTCAGCGAAATCGACGTCCGCCACCGCACCCCGGCCGTCGGTCGTGCGCTCAAGCCGGTCGTCGTGCATCAGCACGGGCACGCCGTCGCGCGTCAGCTTGACGTCCACCTCGACCCAGCCGGCCCCCTGGGCATGAGCCTCGCGGATGCCGGCGAGCGTGTTCTCAGGCGCCGCGGCCGCAGCGCCGCGGTGACCGATGATCCTGGGCAGGGTGAGCATGGGCGGAACGGGAAAAGGGAACGGGACTGGCTGCCGGAGGCGCCGGGCGCTACATATAGACCGTGCGCGCGAGCGCCGCACGCATGAAGATGCCGCCCGAACGAGATCCCCCACCGGTCCGCCGCAGATGAACCAGCCCCGCACGGCGCGCAGCCTCGACGACCTGGTCGCGGCCGGCGTGCTCGCCCCGGAGGCCGCCGCCGGCCTCGCCAGGGTGGCCGACCGCTACGCGATCGCCGTCACGCCCTATCTCCTGGAGCGCATCCGCGACGGTGGCGAGCCGTTCGCGCGCCAGTACCTGCCGGACCCGGGCGAAACCGATGCGGCGCCGGAGGAGCGCCCCGATCCGATCGGCGACGGCGCCCACATGCCCGTGAAGGGCATCGTCCACCGGTATCCCGACCGGGTGCTGCTGAAGCTGCACCACGCATGCCCGGTCTACTGCCGGTTCTGCTTCCGGCGCGAGATGGTCGGCCCCGGCGGCGACGCGCTGTCGAAGGACGAGCTCGCCGCCGCGCTCGACTACGTCCGTGCCCGCGAGGAGGTATGGGAGGTGATCCTGACCGGCGGCGACCCTCTGGCGCTGAGCGCGCGACGGCTCGCCGAGGTGGTCGGGGTGCTGGACGCGATCGGCCATGTCGGCGTGATCCGCCTGCACAGCCGCGTGCCACTCGCCGATCCCGGCCGCATCGACGCGGACCTCGTCTCGGCCCTGCGGGCGAGCGACACGGCGGTCTGGGTCGCGGTCCATTGCAACCATCCGGCCGAGTTGACGGCCGAGGCGGCGGCGGCGCTGGCCCGGCTCGCCGACGCGGGCATCCCCCTGCTCGGCCAGACGGTGCTGCTGCGCGGCGTCAACGACGACCCGGCGGTCCTGGAAGCGCTTTTCCGGGGCCTCGTGCGCAACCGGGTCAAACCCTACTACCTGCATCATCCCGACCTGGCGCCGGGCACGGCCCGGTTCCGCCTCGACCTGGAGGAGGGCCAAGCACTGATGCGCGCGATTCGCGGCAGGCTGTCGGGTGTTTGCCAGCCGACCTACGTGCTCGACATTCCCGGCGGCCATGGGAAGGCGCCGATAGGGCCGGTCTGGCTGCATGGGGGGAGCGCGCAGGGCGACGGGATCGAGGTCGAGGACTGGCGCGGCCGGCGCCACGCCTATCCTCCCGAGGCAACGAGGGTTGCCATCGACCGGAAAGATGGGTTGGAATGATCCGGCCGGGCGGTCCCGCCGTATAGGGTTGGCCCATATGGGGGACGCCGGCGCGCCGCGCCGACCAGCAGGGGAAAACGCAATGCTTCGCATCGGGACCATCACCATCGGATCGCTGATCGCCGCAGCGATCGCCTTCGGCGCGCACGCCCAGTCGCCCCAGCCGACCTCCCAGGACCCGAGCGAGCAGATCGCCCAGCGCGAAGCCGCGATGAAAGAGATGGGCGGCGCCATGAAGACGATCAGCGCCTACGTCAAGAACGAGGGCGGTACCATAGAGGACGTTCGCGAGGGCGCCGCCACCATCGACCTGGTCTCCGCTTCCATCGTGCCGCACCTGTTCCCCGCCGGCACCGAGGCCGGCGTCGGCAGCAGCGATGCCCTGCCCGCGATCTGGGACGACTGGAGCGGGTTCGAACAGGCGGCCGGCGCCCTCACCACCGCGAGCGCCGAGCTGACGGCGGCAGCCGAGAGCGGCGACCGGGCCGCGATCGCGGCCGCCTTCGCGGCCACCGGACGGAGCTGCGGGGGGTGCCACGAGACCTACCGGGCCGAAAAGTGAGGGCTGCCCGGGCCGCATGGCTGGTCGTGCCGCTGGCGCTCGCCAGCGGCAGCGGGGCCGCAGCGGATCCGGTGGCGCGGGGCGAGTACGTGTTCGACGCGGCCGGCTGCGCCGGCTGCCACACCGCGCCCGATGGCGAAAGGCTGGCCGGCGGCCGGGCTCTCGAGACACCGTTCGGGACCTTCCGCACGCCCAACATCACCCCCGATCCCGAGCACGGCATCGGCGGCTGGAGCGACGCCGACTTCGTCCGCGCGATGCGCGAGGGAATTGGACCCGACGGGACGGTCTATTTCCCCGCCTTTCCCTACACTTCCTACACCGGGATGACCGAGCGGGACCTTCTGGACCTGAAGGCCTATCTCGACGCGCAGCCGGCGGTGGCGCAGGCCGACCAGCCCCATGAACTGGACGCCCCCTACGGCTGGCGGTTCCTGCTCCCGGCCTGGCGCCTGCTCCACTTCGAGGCGGGCGAGCTGCCCGAGGAGCCGGGCCGCGACCCCCAGTGGCACCGCGGGCGCTATCTCGTGCGGGCACTCGGCCATTGCGGAGAATGCCACACGCCGCGCAACCGGCTGGGCGCGATGGACGAAGACCGCTTCCTGGGGGGCAGCGAGGCGGGCCCGGAGGGTCGGCCGGTCCCGAACATCACGCCCCATCCCGAGGCCGGCATCGGTTCCTGGTCGCCCGGCGACGTCACCTTCCTGCTGGAGACGGGAATGCTGCCGGACGGCGATTTCGTCGGCGGCGGCATGAACGAGGTGGTGGAGGCCAGCACCTCGCGCCTCACGCCCGAGGATCGGGCCGCGATCGCCGCCTACCTGCTGTCGCTGCCGCCCATCGGCCCGTGAGCCTTCGCCGGCGTCTTCTCGGGATAGGCGCACAGGTCGCGGACCGGGCAGGTCGGGCAGTCCGGGCGGCGCGCCTTGCAGACGTAGCGGCCGTGCAGGATCAGCCAGTGATGGGCATGCAGGCGCCAACGCTCCGGCACGCAGGCGAGCAAGGCGCGCTCGACCGCGTCGGGCGTGCGGCCGGGCGCCAACCCGGTGCGGTTCGAGACGCGGAAGATGTGGGTATCGACCGCGATGGTCGGCTCCCCGAACGCCACGTTCAGGACCACGTTCGCGGTCTTGCGGCCGACGCCCGGCAGGGCCTCCAGCGCCTCGCGGTCGCGCGGGACCTCGCCGCCATGCTCTCGGACCAGGATCTCCGACAGGGCGATCACGTTCCTGGCCTTGGTGTTGAACAGGCCGATCGTCTTGATGTGCTCGCGCACGGCCGCCTCGCCCAGGGCCACCATCGCTACGGGCGTGGAGGCCGCATGGAACAGCCGGCGCGTCGCCTTGTTGACCCCGGCGTCGGTCGCCTGCGCCGACAGCACGACCGCCACCAGCAGGGTGTAGGGGTCGCGGTATTCGAGCTCGCTCGCCGGCTCGGGGTCGGCGGCCGCGAGGCGGCGGAAGAACTCGTCGATGTCGGCGGGCGTCATGGGCGCGACTTTAGCCGGGACGACGCGCGGCGCAAAGGGGGTGCATCGCTTGCCGGTACCGGACCGCCCGACTACTCTCGATCCCATGCAGCAGGATCCGGACGGCGCCGCTGACCGGCGCATCCTCTTCGACGCGGTGCTTCACCCGCACCGCAGCCTGAGCCCGCGGGGGTTCGCAGTGCTGATGGGGTCCGTCGGCACAGTCAGCCTGGCGGTCGGGGGCTGGTTCCTCGCACAGGGCGCCTGGCCGGTGTTCGGCTTCTTCGGGCTGGACGTGCTGCTGCTCTATGTCGCCTTCCGCCTCAGCTATCGTGCCGGGCGCATGCACGAGCGGGTGCGGCTGACCGAGGCGGAGCTGGAGGTCCAGCGGATCGATCACCGCGGCGGCCGGCGCTTCTGGAGATTCCAGCCGTCCTGGCTGCGCGTCGCGATCGACGACCCGCCCGAACACGACAGCCAGGTGGTGCTATCAAGCCATGGCCGGTCGGTGGTCGTCGGGTCGTTCCTGTCGCCGGAGGAGCGCCTGGACTTCGCCCACGCGCTCGAACGCGCCCTGACCCAGTGGCGGCTGTCCCGCTGGCGGGCGCGTCCGGCCGGTCCCTCAGGCTAGAGCCCGAGCACGTCGCGCATGGAATAGAGCCCGGGCGGCTGGGTGCGGGCCCAGAGTGCGGCGCGGACCGCCCCGACCGCATAGATCGCCCGGCTGGATGCCCGGTGCCCGAGCTCGATCCGCTCGCCCTCGCCCGCAAAAGTGACGAGGTGATCGCCGACGACGTCGCCGCCGCGCAGCACCGCGAAGCCAATGTCCCCCTGTCGACGCGCGCCGGTGTGGCCGTCCCGCGCCCGGGCGGCGACCGCGTCCAGGTCGGCGCCGCGCCCGGCCGCCGCGGCCCGGCCGAGCCCGAGCGCGGTGCCCGAGGGAGCATCCACCTTCCGGCGATGGTGCATCTCCAGGATCTCGATGTCGAAGTCGGGCCCGAGCGTGCGCGCGACCTGCTCGACCAGGGCGGTCAGCAGGTTCACGCCGAGGCTCATGTTCGGGGCCTGGACGATCGGCGCGTGATGCGCAGCGCGGACGATTGCCTCCTGCTCGGCGGCGCCCAGGCCGGTCGTTCCGACCACATGGACCGTCCCGGCCTGAGCCGCCAGAGCCGCGTGACGCGCCGTGGCCGCGGGTGTCGTGAAGTCGATCACCGCGTCCGCGCCGGCGAAGAGCCCGACCGGGTCGTCCGAGACCGGGACGCCCAACGGCTCCAGCCCGGCGACCAGGCC
Organism: Arenibaculum sp.; assembly: GCF_035998295.1. Classification (NCBI taxonomy): domain Bacteria; kingdom Pseudomonadati; phylum Pseudomonadota; class Alphaproteobacteria; order Rhodospirillales; family Azospirillaceae; genus Arenibaculum; species Arenibaculum sp. Next base: position 12,080 of record NZ_DASYHS010000157.1, read on the forward strand.
GACGTCGCGCCCGATGACGTCGCTCCCCGCCCGCGCGGTTCCGCCGCCAACCGAGCAGTCCGGCGTCGAGGCGATCTGGGCGATCAACATCCGGCCCATCCGTCCGGTACAGCCGACGACACCGACTCTCATGGCGCTCCCCTCCGATCCCGCAGCACGAAGAGGCTTTAGCACAGCCGCAGCCGCGGGCCTACCGGGAGCCGAGGCAGCCGGCCAGGCCGTCGGCCAGGTTGCGCATCATGGCGGGATAGAGCTCCGGACCGTTCTCCAGTGTCGCGCCCAACGGGTCGAGCACGCCGGTACGGATGCCGGTACCCTCGGTGATCGTGGCAACGATCGCAGGCTCGAACTGCGGCTCGGAGAACAGGCAGACCGCCTGCTGCCCGACGAGGCGCGCGCGCAGCTCCGACACGCGCCGGGCGCTCGGCGGACGGTCCGGACTGACGGTCACGGCTCCGACCGACCGCAGGCCGTAGCGATGCTCCAGATAGCCATAGGCATCGTGGAAGGTCGCGAACGCACGGTCGGCCAGCGGGGCGAGGCGCGCGCGCAGTTCGGCATCCAACGCGTCGAGGCGCCGGGCCTCGGTCTCGGCGTTCGTCCGGTAGGTGGCGGCATTGCCGGGGTCGGCCGCGGCCAGAGCATCCGCGATGGCGGCCACCATCGCGCCGGCATTGCCGACGTCGAGCCAGACATGCGTATCGATCCCGCCGCCGCCGCCGTGGCCGTGACCGTCGTCGTGGCCATGATCGTCGCCGTGGCCGTGACCGTCGCCGTGGCCGTGATCGTCGTCATGGCCGTGATCGTCGTCGTGATCGTGTTCGCTGCCGCTCCGGAGCACCATACCCGGCGCGCTTATCAAGGCGACCGCGCGCGCATTCTCCCCCAGCGTCGCCAGCGGGCGCTCGAGGAAGATCTCGAGTTCCGGGCCGATCCAGAAGACGAGGTCGGCAGATGCGAGTCCTCGGGCGTCGGAGGGCCGCAGGCTGTAGGTGTGGGGCGAGCCGGCACCGTCGACGAGCAGCTCGGGTGCTCCCACCCCGTCCATCACGGCGGCGACGAGACTGTGGACGGGCTTGACGCTGGCGACGACGCGCGGCACCTCGGCCCGGGCCGGAAGGCTCGCCGTGACCAGCAGCAGCGTGCCGAACGCTGCAAGAGAGCGGAAGGGCATGGAGACCTCGAAGAACCACATTAAGCGGTCGTAGTGTTATAACGTTGCAATTACCGCGTCAATCGCTGTCGGCCAATCACGAGTCGCTGGACCGTCGCGCGCGGCCGAGCGGAAGTCGGGGGCCGATGCCGCGCGCCAGCCACAGTTCCGACGTCCCATGGTCACGGTTTTGCCGCAACCCGGCTCCGCACCGGCCACACATGTTGCATTTACGCACTACCACGCCTCTAATCGCTCGCCGCCGCTTGCTGCGACGGCGGCGGCGCGCCAGAACTAGCGCAGCAGTGCTACAAGCGTTGCGGAACCAAGCTCAACCGGAATTGTTCGAATTTGAGCTTCCGTTTCGGACGGCTACTGGGCCCGATTACGGTTGCGGGCAAGCCGAAGAAAGTCACCATTGCAGCGCGACAGATTTCACGGCTACCGCCGAACGCAATAGAGCAAAAGGGGTAACGCGCAGGTTGATATTGATGAAAGTGCTTATATTTTAGAATTTGACACTCAAGTTCGTGCGTGTTGTTAATGCTGTCACTCAAGTAAGGGGGGTCTCTCTCGTGATCCGTAAGATCATCACCGCCTCGTCGGCGTTCGCTCTGCTCGGTTTCGCGACGGCTTTCGCGCCGGCCGCCAATGCCCAGGAGCCCGGCGAGTTCTGCAACCCGGTCGTCCACGGCGCCAACGAGCCCGTGTACTCGGCTGCGGGCGACTCGCTGGTTCTCCACAACGGTTCGGTCCCGTGCCCGCCGCAGGTCACCGCGGCTCCGCCGGCACCCGCTCCGGCGCCCGCCCCGGCCCCGGCGCCGAGCCTGGCCGACTCGGTCTATTTCGTGTTCTTCGACTTCGACCGGGCCAACATCACCCCGGCGGCGCAGGACATCATCAACACGGTCGTCACCGACTTCCGCCGCAACAACGCGGCTGGCGTCGCGGTGGTCGGCCACACCGACACCGCCGGCCCGCCGGCCTACAACCAGCGCCTTTCGGAGCGGCGTGCGACCGCCGTCCGCGACTCGCTGGTGCGCGGCGGCGTGCCTGCCGGCGCGGTGGCGACTGCCGGCGTCGGTGAGGAGCAGCCGCTGATCGCGACTGGCGACGGCGTGCGCGAGCCGTCGAACCGCCGTGCGGAGATCCGCTTCCGGTAAGACGGTCCCGGCAACGGACGTAATGGAACGGGAGGGGCTTGGCCCCTCCCGTTTTCTTTTTGCCCGAAGGCTGCTTCAGCCGGCCTGCTCCGCACCTTCATGCCGACGACGTGCATAAAGGCGCGTGAGCGTCGCCGCCGTGCTGCCATGGGCCATGATCGAGCCGAAGACGAGCGCGCTCGCCGCGTGCCAGACGACGGGGTCGTGGACGTGCCCGCGCGCAAACGCCGCGTAGTAGATCGCGGCGACCCCGATCGGCCCGAACCAGCCGACATAGGCGGTATCCCGGCCATCCAGCCAGCCCCGAAGACCGGGAAAGAACGTGGCGACCACCGGCGGACGGCGCAGGAGGAGGAGGAGCACCACGAGTGCTAGCAGCGGCCAGCCCAGGCGTACCCAGTCGGCCAGCGGCAGCGCGACGCCGAAGATCACGAACATCGGCAGGGTGAACAGCTTGGCGACGGCCTCCTGGATGTGCCTCTCCTCGTGCTCCTCGCGCCTGTCCGAGCAGAGGTTGAACACCAGCCCGGCCACGAAGACGGAGATGAGCGCATCCGCGCCGAGGAGTTTCCCTGCCCCGAGAGTGAGAAGCGAGAAGGCTACCGTGTAGCCGAGCAGCGCCGTGTTCTCGACGTACCGGCGACGCTCGGCATGGCCCAGCAGCTTGGCTGCGGCCCAGCCGACGGTGCCGCCGGCGAGAACGGCCCCGACGACGCCTATCAGGAGCGAGTGAAGGAACCAGCGTTCCCACGCCGCGTCGGGCGGGTGGCCGAGCATCAGCACCGGCAGCATCACGAAGACGTAGGCCAGCCCGTCATTGGCTCCGGCCTCGAAAGAGATCGCGTCGCGCACGTGCAACGGCAGGTGCTTCGTGGCGAAGGGGCCCGTCACGATGGAACTCGCCACCACCGGGTCGGTCGGGGTGACGACGGCGCCGAGGAGGAGCGCCATCCAGACGGGCAGGCCGAGCAGCCAGCCCGCGAGCGCGGAGGAGACGAGCCACATGCCGAGCATGCCGAGCAGCAGCAGGACCGCCACCGGGCGCCACAGCGACCGGATGCTGTCCCTCTTCAGCCGCAATGCGATGCCCATGAGGCCGATGGCCATGGTGAGCCGCGCCGCCTGCTCCAGGATGGGAACTTCCTCGCCCCATTGCGCCAAGTCGAGCCAGCCCAGCGCATAGGGGCCCGCGGCCATGCCTACCATGACGGCGATCATCGGCTCCTGGAGGGGGCTTCTCTTGATCCGGTTGGAAAGCAGGCCGACGAGGAGAACGACCGTGCCGGTCACGGCAAGGGCGACGTTCAGCTGTGTCATCGGGGCTCCGGACGGCAGGTGGCGCAGTTCCCGACTCAACCACCGGGACCGGTGGCCGGTTCAGGAATGGCCGGCCCGCTCCCCTGGAAGCCGCCCGCGACGACGCCGTGATTGCCCCCTGCGCGCCCGGTAGCGCTCCAACGTGCCGGGTCAGTCCTTCAGGTCTTCCCAGAGTTCGCGCACCTTCGCGAAGAAGCCTTCGGATTCCGGGTGCTGGGAACCTTCCTTGCCGCCGGCCTTCTCGAACTCGCGCAGCAGTTCCTGCTGACGCTTGGTCAGGTTGACCGGCGTCTCGATCATGGCCTGGATGTACATGTCGCCGCGGTTCGGGCTGCGCAACACCGACATCCCCTTGCCCTTCAGGCGGAACTGATGGCCGGTCTGGGTTCCGGACGGCACGTTCAGCTTGGCTCGGCTGCCGTCGACCGTCGGCACCTCTATCGTGCCACCGAGTGCGGCCGTCGTCATCGGGATCGGTACCCGGCAGTGCAGGTTCGCCCCGTCGCGCTGGAAGAAACGGTGCGGCGCGATCGCGAGGAAGATGTAGAGGTCGCCGGGCGGAGCGCTGCGCAACCCGGCCTCGCCCTCGCCGGCGAGACGGATGCGGGTCCCGTCCTCCACTCCGGCCGGGATGTTGACCTGCAGCGTCTTCTCCTTGCGCACGCGCCCGCTGCCGCCGCAGTTCTTGCACGGATCCTTGATGACCCGGCCGGCCCCGTGGCAGGACGGGCAGGTCCGCTCGATCGTGAAGAAGCCCTGCTGGGCACGCACCTTGCCGATACCGCCGCAGGTCGGGCAGCCGGTCGGCGCGGTACCGGCCTCCGCCCCCGTGCCCGTGCAGACGTCGCAGATCACGGAGGTCGGGACCCGTACGGTCGCCGCACTCCCCTTGAACGCCTCCTCGAGGGTGATCTCCAGGTTGTAGCGCAGGTCGGCGCCGCGACCGCCGCCGCCGGCCCCGCGCCGGCCGCCCATGAACTCGCCGAACATCTCGTCGAAGATGTCCGCGAAGCCGCTGCCGAAATCGAAGCCTCCGGCCCCCGCTCCGGCCCGGCCGCCGCCGTTCTCGAAGGCGGCATGGCCGAAGCGGTCGTAGGCGGCGCGCTTCTGCTCGTCCTTCAGGACGTCATAGGCCTCGTTGACGTCCTTGAATTTCTGCTCGGCCTGCTGGTCTCCGGGGTTGCGGTCGGGATGATAGAGCATGGCCATCTTGCGATAGGCCTTCTTGATCTCATCCGCGGACGCCCCGCGCGCCACACCGAGCAGTTCGTAATAGTCCTGTTTCGCCATGCGGCTTTCAGCCCCTGGGGTCGATCGTCACCGCCCGCGGGCGGGCTCTGGAGAAGACGCCAGCGTCCGGGGACGCCGGCACGGTGTCAACCGCAAACCGCCCCGCCCGGCGATCCTGCGCGGGGCGGGGCGGCCGCCGGACCATGAACGAAGGGCCGGGCCGTACGGCCCGGCCCCGGGGATCAGGCCGACTTGCTCTTCTTGTCGTCGTCGACCTCCTCGAAGTCGGCATCGACGACGGTCTCGCCGGAAGAGGCGGTACCGCCCGCCCCGGGCGCGCCGGGGCCGTCGCCGCCTTCCTGGCCGGCCTTGTACATCGCCTCGCCGACGCGCATCGAGACCTGGGCCAGCGCCTCGGTCTTGGCCTTGATGGCGGCGCCGTCGTCTCCCTCTATCGCGGTGCGCAGCTCGGCGATGGCTTTCTCGGCCGCCTCCTTGTCGCCGGCGGGGACCTTGTCGCCGGCTTCCTTGATCGTCCGCTCGGTCGTATGGATCAGGGAGTCGGCGTGGTTGCGCAGCTCGACCAGTTCGCGGCGCTTCTTGTCCTCGCTCGCGTGCGCCTCGGCGTCCTTGACCATCTTGTCGATGTCGGCGTCCGACAGGCCACCCGACGCCTGGATGCGGATCGACTGCTCCTTGCTGGTCGCCTTGTCCTTCGCCGAGACGCTGACGATGCCGTTGGCGTCGATGTCGAAGGTCACCTCGATCTGCGGCACGCCGCGCGGGGCGGACGGGATGCCAACCAGGTCGAACTGGCCGAGCAGCTTGTTGTCGGCCGCCATCTCGCGCTCGCCCTGGAAGACGCGGATGGTGACGGCGCTCTGGTTGTCCTCGGCGGTCGAGAACACCTGGCTCTTGCGGGTCGGGATCGTGGTGTTGCGGTCGATCAGGCGGGTGAACACGCCGCCCAGCGTCTCGATGCCGAGCGAGAGCGGGGTCACGTCGAGCAGCAGCACATCCTTGACGTCGCCCTTCAGCACGCCGCCCTGGATCGCGGCACCCACGGCCACGACCTCGTCGGGGTTGACGCCGCGGTGCGGCTCGCGTCCGAAGAACTGCTTCACGGTCTCGATGATCTTCGGCATGCGGGTCATGCCGCCGACCAGGATCACCTCGTTGATCTCGCTCGCCTTCAGGCCGGCGTCCTTGAGCGCCGCGCGGCACGGCTCGATCGTGCGCTGGACCAGGTCGTCGACCAGGGCCTCGAGCTTGGCGCGCGTCAGCTTGATGTTGAGGTGCTTCGGGCCGGACTGGTCGGCCGTGATGAAGGGCAGGTTCACCTCGGTCTGCGGCGTCGACGACAGCTCGATCTTCGCCTTCTCCGCGGCCTCCTTGAGGCGCTGCAGGGCGAGGCGGTCCTTGCGCAGGTCGATGCCCTGCTCCTTGCGGAACTCGTCGGCGAGATAGTCGATGATGCGGGCGTCGAAGTCCTCGCCGCCCAGGAAGGTGTCGCCGTTGGTCGACTTCACCTCGAACACGCCGTCGCCGATCTCCAGGATCGAGACGTCGAAGGTGCCGCCGCCGAGGTCGTAGACCGCGATGATCCCGGTGCCCTTCTTCTCCATGCCGTAGGCGAGAGCCGCCGCCGTCGGCTCGTTGATGATGCGCAGCACCTCGAGCCCGGCGATCTTGCCGGCGTCCTTGGTCGCCTGGCGCTGGCTGTCGTTGAAGTACGCCGGCACCGTGATGACCGCCTGGGTCACCGGCTCACCGAGGTAGTTCTCGGCCGTCTCCTTCATCTTCTGCAGAATGAAGGCGCTGATCTGGCTCGGGCTGTACTTCTTGCCGTGGCTCTCGACCCAGGCGTCGCCGTTGTCGCCCGAGACGATCTTGTAGGGCACCAGCCCCTTGTCCTTCTGGGTCAGCGGGTCGTCGTAGCGGCGGCCGATCAGGCGCTTGATGGCAAAGAACGTGTTCTCCGGGTTCGTGACCGCCTGACGCTTGGCCGGCTGGCCCACCAGGCGCTCGCCCCCCTGGGTGAACGCCACCATCGAAGGCGTGGTGCGCATCCCCTCGGCGTTCTCGATCACCTTGGCGGTCGTGCCGTCCATGACCGCGATGCAGGAGTTCGTCGTGCCCAGGTCGATACCGATCACTTTGCTCATGTTAAGCCTCTTCGTTGCGGCAGACCGGCGGCGGCCCGTGTTCTCGGCACCGCCACGGCCCCCAGGGTCGATGGATAAGGTGAGGAACCGTCTGGACGCAGATATAGGCAGGTGCCCCGGAGGCTGCAACCGCCGGCGCGGAGGCATCCGGGCAGAGGCGCCGGACGGACGGACGGACGGCGGGCGACAGGGGCGGATGTGCGGCGCAGACATGGCGGACGACGGTCCGAAAGGAGGCGGCCGGCCCGCGGCACGAGGCCGCCGCCCTCATTTTCATACCTGAGTATGCAATATTCGCACGCCGCTCGAATTGCCGCGATAGAACTACTACCCGGAGTAAATCTCGCGAGGAAGAAGCCGCGGCCACACATGCGAATATCGGGGCCGAATGTTCGACAACCAACTTTTCAAGTTAACGAAGTCTTAAATTCTGCCCGCGTGATTATTCGCCAGGGCTCAATTAACGGTTGTCAGTTTTCTCTAACCTGACCGAATTATCAGCGTCTACTTGCCCTGAAGAATATGGTATATCCATTCGGCCAAAGGCGAATGTCGCGGAGCCCCGGGAGGCATCCGCCACGCGCCCGGGCCCAACGGGGTGCACGAGGGGGTAGCTTCAAGATGTCCGAGAGCCGCCGCGACCTTGCGATCGCGATCAAGTCATGCCTGGAAAGTCTCGCCGACGACGCCGCGCGCAGCGAGATGGGCGAACTCGCGCACTTCATCAGCCTGGCGGCGCTGGCCGCCGAGGAGGCCGCCGCCGCCGCCGACCCGCGCGGCGACCTGCTGAAGGCGCTGCTGGCCGGGGAAGCCGGCCACTGCTGAACGCCGGATCGGCCCGCCCGCGGATGGATGCGGGAGCGGTCTCCCGGCCGGGAGACCGCTCGGCCGGCCGATCAGGGCATCGGGCAGGTCACGGATAGGCCAGCGGGGTCAGGCGGTCGTATCGACGTGGCCCTGGCCGTCGCCCTGCTTGGCGACCGCGACCATCGCCTCGCGCAGCAGCCGGTCGTGGATCACGTAACCTTCCTGCAGGACCTGCACGACGGTGCCCGCGGCCTTCCCCGTAGCTTCGACCTCCATCACGACCTGATGGAAGTTCGGATCGAAAGCCTTGCCGAGGCTGTCGAGCTTCTTCACCCCGAACTTGTCGAAAGCGGAGGCAAGCTGGCGCTCGGTCGCCTCGACGCCGACCATCAGGTTGTTGAGCGCCTCGTCGGCCGCGCGCGCCTCGGCAGGCACGGCGGTCAGCGCGCGCTGGAGGTTGTCGGCCACCCCCACCAGTTCCTTCGCGAACCGGGCGACCGCGTAGCGCGACGTCTCCTCGCGCTCCCGCTCGCCACGCCGGCGCACGTTCTCGGTCTCGGCGACCGCACGCAGGAGCTGGTCCTTCAGGCCCGCCACCTCGCCTTCGAGCTGGGCCACGCGGTCGTCGTCGAGCGACACCGGCTCGGCCGGGGGTTCCGAAGCCGGCGCCGTTTCGCCGGCAGCCGCTTCGGGGCTGGGCGCGCCGGGGCCCGGCTGGGTGGCGGCGTCCCTGGGATCGGGATTCTTGCTGGTGTTGGAATCGGCGTTCATGCGCAACTCTTCTCGTCGCTTGTTGGACCGGCCGGCTCAGCCGAGCAGGCGGCTGATGACCTTGGCCGTGTAGTCGACCATCGGAATGATGCGGGCGTAATTGATCCGGGTCGGACCGATCACGCCGATCGCGCCCACGATCTGCTCGCGGCTGTTCTGGTAGGGCGCGATGATGAGCGAGCAGCCGGAATAGTTGAACAGGGAATTCTCGGCGCCGATGTAGATCTGCACGCCGTCCGCCCTACCGGTCGCATCCAGCAGCCGGACCATGGACTCCTTCGTTTCCAGCGCTTCGAACAGGGCGCGGATGCGCTCGAGATCGGTCAGCGCCGTCACGTCGTCGAGCAGCTTCGCCTGACCGCGGACGATCAGGTGCCCGGTCGATCCGGCCCCGGCCCAGGTCGCGAGCCCGGCCTCGACCACGCGCGACGACAACTCGTCGAGCTGGGTACGCTGGGCCTCGATCTCGGACAGGATCTCGATCCGGGTCTCGTCGAGGGTCCGGCCGACCAGCTTGGCATTGAGATAGTTGCTCGCACTCTGCAGGGTCGAGGCCGGCATGCCCAGCGGCACCTCGACGACGCGGTTCTCCACCAGGCCGTCCTCGGTGACGAGCACGACGAGGGCGCGGCCGGGGCCGAGGTTGACGAACTCGATGTGGCGCAGCGGGCGGTCCGACTTGGGAGCGACGACGAGACCGGCACAGCTCGACAGGCCGGAGAGCATCGTCGTCGCCTCGGTCAGCAGTTCCGGCAGGGAGCGGCCGGCAGCCCTGCATTTGATCTCGATGCTCTCGCGCTCGCCCTCGCCGAGCGCGCCCAACTCGAGCAGGCCGTGCACGAACAGGCGCAGGCCGGCCTCGGTCGGCAGCCGGCCGGCCGAGGTGTGGGGCGCGTAGAGGAGCCCCTGCTCCTCCAGGTCCGCCATCACGTTGCGGATCGTCGCCGGCGACAGCGTAATGCCGAGCCGGCGCGAGATCGTCCGCGAGCCGATCGGCTCCCCCGTCTCGACATAGGCGTCGACGATGGTCCGAAAGATCTCGCGCGACCGTTGGTTCAGTTCGCTGATCATGTCTTCCGACGAACGGGCCTTCGAACGGGAACATACGAAATACCGGCGGAACCGGCGTTCCGAATGTAGTTGTGCCGCGGCACCTTATCAATGCGTGCCCTGGACGGCACGGGGCCATGCGGCTAGCCTGCCGGCCCCATGAAACGATCATATGCGGAAGACACCCCCATGCGCCCGTCCGGCCGAGCCTTCGACGCCCTGCGCCCCATCAGCCTGGAGCCAGGCTTCGCCAAGCATGCCGAGGGGTCGTGCCTCGTGCGCTTCGGCGACACCCATGTCCTGTGCACCGCCAGCGTCGACGAGAAGGTCCCGCCCTTCCTGCGCAACACCGGCCTCGGATGGGTGACGGCCGAATACGGCATGCTGCCGCGCTCGACCCATACCCGCACCGACCGCGAGGCGGCGCGCGGCAAGCAGTCCGGCCGGACGCAGGAGATCCAGCGCCTGATCGGACGGGCGCTGCGCGCGGTGACCGACCGCGCGGCGATGGGCGAGGTGCAGATCAAGGTCGACTGCGACGTGCTTCAGGCCGACGGCGGCACCCGGACGGCCGCGATCACCGGCAGCTGGGTCGCCCTGTACCAGGCTTTTGCGCATCTGAAGGCGATCGGCCGCATCTCCGGGATTCCGCTGACCGACCACGTCGCCGCCGTGAGCTGCGGCCTCTACAAGGGCTCGGCCGTGCTCGACCTCGACTATGCCGAGGACTCTTCCTGCCAGGCGGACACCAATTTCGTGCTGACCGGTGCCGGCGGCATCGTCGAGATCCAGGGCACCGCCGAGGAGGAGCCCTTCGCCGAGGAACAGTTCCTCGAGCTGCTGCGCCTCGCGCGTGGGGGCATCGCCGAGCTGACCCAGATCCAGCGCGCCGCGCTCGGCCTGGACTGAGGGCCGGCACCCCCCATATGGGCGTCACGCCGCAACCTCCTTCCGGAAAGCCGATGAGCAGGAAATTCTCGGGCGACGAACTCGTCATCGCCAGCCACAACCAGGGCAAGGTGCGGGAGATCGCCCAGCTCCTGCGCCCGCACGTCGCCCGGTTCGCCTCGGCCGGCGAGATCGGCCTGCCCGAGCCGGAGGAGACGGGAACGACGTTCCGGGAGAACGCCGAACTGAAGGCGCTGGCCGCCGCCACCGCGAGCGGGCGCCCCGCGCTGTCCGACGACAGCGGGCTGGTGGTGGCGGCACTCGGCGGCAGCCCGGGCATCTACTCGGCACGCTGGGCCGGACCGGGCAAGGACTTCCGGGCCGCGATGGAGCGCGTCCACAGCGAACTGCCCGAGGACGCGCCGCGCAACGCCCATTTCGTCTGCGCCCTGTCGCTCGCCTGGCCGGACGGCCACGTCGAGACGGTGGAGGGCCGGGTATACGGAGAGCTGACCTGGCCGCCGCGGGGCGACAGGGGCTTCGGCTACGACCCGATCTTCGTTCCCGACGGCTTCGCCGACACCTTCGGCGAGATGGAGCCCGAGTCGAAGGACCGCATCAGCCATCGCGCCGATGCGTTCCGCCGGCTGCTGGCGGCATGCTTCACGTGATGATGCAGGACGCGGCGACGGAGAAGGCGGAGACGGCGAACGCGGAGACGGAGAACGAGGCGGGCTTCGGCATCTACGTGCACTGGCCGTTCTGCCTGTCGAAATGCCCCTATTGCGACTTCAACAGCCATGTCCGCGAGCGGGTGGAGCATGACCGCTGGCGCCGGGCCCTGCTGGCGGAGCTGGACCATTACGCCGCGCTGACGCCGGGACGCACGGTCACGTCCATCTTCTTCGGCGGCGGCACGCCCTCGCTGATGGAGCCGGCGACCGCGGGCGCCGTGATCGAGCGGGTGGCCCGCCACTGGACGATCGCGCCCGGCCTGGAGGTGACGCTGGAGGCGAACCCGACCTCCGCCGAGGCCGGGCGGTTCCGGGCGTTCCGGGCTGCCGGCGTCAACCGGCTTTCGCTCGGCGTGCAGGCGCTGGACGACGCGGCGTTGCGCTTCCTCGGCCGGCGGCACGACTCGGCCGAGGCGCTGGACGCCATCGGGCTGGCGGCACGGCATTTCGAGCGCTTCTCGTTCGACCTGATCTATGCCCGGCCCGGCCAGGACGAGGCAGCGTGGCGGGCCGAGCTGGCCCGTGCCGTCGGTCTCGCGGTCGGGCACCTGTCGGTCTACCAGCTTACGATCGAAGAGGGGACCCGCTTCCACACGCTGCACGGCCGGGGCGAGCTGGTGCTGCCGGACGAGGACACGGCCGCGGCACTGCACGAAGCGACGCAGGAGGTGCTGGAGACGGCCGGCCTGCCCGCCTACGAGATCTCCAATCACGCGCGGCCGGGCCAGGAATGCCGGCACAACCTGACCTACTGGCGCTACGGCGACTATGTCGGCGTCGGCCCCGGGGCGCACGGGCGGCTGACGCTGGACGGGACGAAGCGCGCGACGCGCACCCATCGGGCCCCCGAAGCCTGGCTGGAGCGGGTAGAGAGCCGCGGCCATGGCGGCCACGAGCAGGAGGTGGTCCCTCCCGAGGCGCGGCTGGAGGAGATGCTGATGATGGGCCTGCGCCTCGCCGAGGGGATCTCGCGCCGCCGCCTGGTCGAGGAGACCGGGCGGGACGTGGACGAGGCGGTCGATCCGGGGGCGCTGGCCCGCCTGTCGGCGGCCGGTTTCGTCGAGCTGACGGCGACCCGCCTGCGCGCCGCCGCCGCCGGGCGCCAGCGCCTCAATGCGGTGCTGGCGGCGCTGGTGCGGTAGCGCTCACTCCGCCGGAACCGGGGCTCCGCGGGCGGAGCGGAGCTCCTGCAACGCCCCGCGCACGATCTGGGCCGCGCCGGTCACCGCCAGGGCCGCCAGCACCGCGGCGACGATGAGGTCCGGCCAGCCCGTGCCGGTCCCGAACACGCCCAGCGCCGCCATCATGACGGCGACGTTGCCGATGGCGTCGTTGCGCGAGCAGATCCAGACCGAGCGCATGTTGGCGTCGCCGGTCCGCCATGCGAACAGCATCGCAGCGACCGCCAAGTTGGCGGCGAGCGCCAGGAAACCGACGACGCCCATGATCCCGGCCTCCGGCACCGTGCCGTGAACGGCGTTGAAGGCCGTTTCCCCCGCGACCCAGAGGCCGATCAGCCCGAGCGAGATCCCCTTGAGCAGCGCCGCTCGCGCCCGCACGGCGAGCGCCATGCCGAGAACGAACAGGCTGACCGCGTAGTTCGCGGCATCGCCCAGGAAGTCCATGGCGTCGGCCTTGAGGGAGACCGAGCCCGCCGCGGCTCCCGCGACGATCTCGACCAGGAACATGCCGGCATTGACGACCAGCGCCGCCCAGAGGACGCGGCGATAGGTCCGGTCGACCGGCGGCTTCGACGAGGAGCAGGTGCTGCCGCAGCACTTGGCGCCCATGATTGTATCCCTTGCTCGGATGCGTGCCGCTGCCCAAGATGGACCCTGTAGTCGCTATAGGGTCAAGGGAGTTTTTCATGGACGGCGGCATGACGATCGGCGCGCTCGGCAAGGCGACCGGTACGAAACCGGAGACCATCCGCTTCTACGAGAAGGTCGGCATCCTGCCGCAGCCCGAGCGGACGGCGGGCAACTACCGCAGCTACGGCGAAGCCCACGCCGCGCGCCTGAGCTTCGTCCGCAAGGCGCGTGAGCTCGGCTTCCCGCTGGAGGCGGTCCGCGCGATGCTGGCGCTCGCCGACCAGCCGAACCGCCCCTGCGGCGAGGTGGATGCGCTGGTCGTCGACCAGCTCCAGGCGGTCGAGCGCAAGATCGCCGATCTGGAACGGCTGCGCGCGGAACTCGAGCGCCTCGCGCATCAGTGCCGCGGCGGCCTCGTGTCGGAATGCCGTATTATCGAGGCGCTGTCGCCATAGGATGGCTCCCGCCCAGCCATGTCCCGCACCCGTGCAGGACCTGCTCGTCGAGCGTGACGGCGACCGCCAGCGGGTAGGGCTGGCCGCTCATCGCGTCCCGGCAGACACGCTCCTCGGCCGCCACCGACAGGCGCCGGCTACCGGCACGAGCGTGCCAGGACAAGGTCCCGGCACCGGGCGCCGGAGCGGGCGTGCTGACGACGGTCTCGCCGTAATCCGCCCGGAGCACGATTCCTTTCCCCAGGTCGAGGTCGAGCAGCCAGCCCGGCTCCTGGCCCACCGCCCGCAGGTCGGTCCCCGCCTCCGCCGCGTCCCGCCATCTCGCCGGCGGGCCGACGGCGCAGGTTCGCGCAGGCCCGCCCGCACGCTCCAGGAGCGCCTCTTCGCCCCTGATCCAGAACAGGGTGCCGTCCGCCTCGTAGCGAGCTCCCGACGCGGCAGGCACCTGCGGCAGACGGAGATCGGCTTCGGTCAGCGCGAGCGACACGGCACCATCGGAAAAGCGCGCGACCGCCGTCTCGTCGCCGCACGCGTACGGCACGAGACCGCGCTCCGGCCCGGCCTCCGCAAGGCCGGCGCAGCCGGCGCACAGCAGGATGAGGCAGGCGGCGGCGCGCTTCACGCCCGATCCCGCCCGAGCAGGCGCAGCAGGCGGCCCTTGCGGGCCATCAGGCCGAATACCGTCAGCGACACGGTCACGAACAGCACCGCGACCACCGCCATCACGGGCGAGTAGCCGTAGCGCAGCGCGTTGTAGATGCGGATCGGCACCGTCTCCACCGTGAAGCCCGAGACCATGTAGGCGACGATGTACTCGTTGATGCTGAGCACGAAGGCGAAAGCGTAGCCCGACAGCAGATAGGGCAGGATCGCCGGCAGCACGACGGTGCGGAACACCGTCCGGTCGTCGGCGCCCAGCGTGCGCGCCGCCTCCACCGTCTCGCGCTCGATCGACTCGAAGCCCAGCGACAGGTTCACCAGCGGCAGGGTCACGAAGAAGATGCCGTGCGAGATGATCGTCGCCAGGATGTCCCCGTAGAGCCCGACCGAGGTCCAGAACACCAGGAAGCCCAGCGCCGTCACCACGGGCGGCAGGATGAACGGCGCCACCCCGAGCGTGAACAGCGCACGCGCGTAGCGCACCCGGTAGCGCCACAGGAACCAGGACAGCGGCAGCGCGATCGACACCGCCAGTGCCGCCGAGCACAGTGCGATCGCGACGCTGTTCGTCAGCGCCCCGGTCCAGCCGGCATCGCCGGCGAAGGCCGTGTACCAGCGCAAGGACGGCGCTTCGGGCGGAAACAGCAGGCGGCGCTGCCCGTTGAGCGAGACGCCGGCGATCACGACCAGGGGCGCGGCCAGGAACAGCGCGACCGCGCCCATGAACAGCCGCCCGGCCAGGTTCGCGCGCCTCATCCCCGCCTCTCGCCCGAAAGCAGCAGGGTCAGCCCGATCAGCGCCAGGCTGACCAGCATCAGGAAGATCGCGATCGCCGCCGCGAAGGGAATGTTCGACTGGTAGACCGCCTGGTCGGTGATCAATACCGACAGCGTCCAGTGCTGCGGCCGGCCGAGAACCTGCGGCAGCACGTAGGAGCCGAGCGTGAAGACGAAGACCAGGATCAAGGTCGCGGTGATCGCCCGGCGCAGCGACGGCACCACCACGGTCAGGAAGCCGACCAGCGGACTGGCGCCCAGGGTGCGCGCCGCCTCGGTCAGTTGCGGGTCGAGGCGCACGACCGAGGGGTACAGGACCAGCACCGCATAGGGAAAGCTGAGATAGCACAGGCCCAGCAGCAGCGCCGCGAAGCCCGGCGCGTAGGCCTGCGGCCCGTCCGCGAGGCCGAGCGCCACCAGCAGGTTCGATATTCCGGCCGTGCGCGAGAGCAGCACCGACCAGGAGAAGCCGACGATCACCTCGGACAGGGACAGCACCGACAGGATGAAGACGAGCCACGCCGTCTGGACGCGCGGCGTGGAGCGGCCGAGCAGCCAGGTGAAGGGCAGCGCCGCCAGTACGCAGATCACTGCCGCCAGCGAGCACAGGAGGATCGAGAAGCCCAGCACCGAGACGAACAGCGGCGAAAGGAAACGGGCATAGTTCGACAGTTCGAACGCCGGCTCGTGGAAGCCGCCCTCGACCCGGTGGAAGAAGCTGAAGGCCAGCATGATCGCGAACGGGGCCACGAAGAAGACCAGCAGCATCAGCGCCGGGTAGATCACCGGCAGATGGCCGCGCAGCCCCGATGGCACCGTTCCGGCCGTCATGCCGCCAGCACCACGCAGGCCTCGGCCGGCAGGTCCAGCGCCACCTCCTGCCCTGGAGCCAGCGGAGGCTGGTCCTTGCGCAACGCGGTCGCGACCAGCCGGCTGCCGGCGCAGTCGACATGGACCTCGACGATGCTTCCGAGATCGCGCACGAAAGCGACCCGGGCCGGCAGTCCGGCGCCGGCCGCATCGAGCCCCGGCCGCACGTGCAGTTCCTCGGGCCGGACCAGCAGGGTCGCCGCCGCTCCGTCCGCGAGGCCGGCCGGCACGCGGTCCACCTGGACGACGCGGTCGGCGAAGCGGACGCCGCCGGGCGCCAGGCGGACCGGCAGCAGATTGCTGGTCCCTATGAAGTCGGCGACGAAGGTGTTGGCGGGGTTGCGGTAGATGTCGAGCGGCCGGCCCACCTGCTGGATGCGCCGCTCGCCCATCACGACGATGCGATCCGCCATGGTCATGGCCTCGCGCTGGTCGTGGGTGACCAGGACGGAGGTGATGCCGAGCCGCTGCTGGAGCAGCCGCAGCTCGATCTGCATCGCCTCGCGCAGCTTGGCGTCGAGCGCGGAGAGCGGCTCGTCCAGCAGCAGCAGCTTCGGCTCCATCGCGAGCGCGCGGGCGATCGCGATGCGCTGGCGCTGCCCGCCCGAGATCTGGGTGACGGAGCGCTCCGCGACGCCGGGCAGGCGGACCAGTTCCAGCAGCTCCTCGACCCGGGCCCGGCGCCGGGCCGCGGGCACGCCGCGGATGCGCAGCGGATAGGCGATGTTGTCGCCGATCGAGAGATGGCCGAACAGGGCCAGCGACTGGAACACCATGCCGAACTGGCGCCGGTCCGTCGGCACCGGCGTGATGTCGGCTTCGTCGAGCAGCACGCGGCCGGCGGACGGCGCCTCCAGCCCGGCGACGATGCGCAGCAAGGTGGTCTTGCCGCAGCCGGACGGCCCGAGGAAGCACACCAGCTCCCCGGCCGGAACCAGCAGGTCGACGTCGGTCACGGCCAGCACCGGCCCGTAGGCCTTGCGCACGCCCTCCAGCCGCAGCTCGTGCATCGCCCGGTCAGCCCGTGATCATCGCGGTCCACCGGTCGGCGATCCGGTCGCCGCGCTCGGTGTAGAGGGCGTAGTTCGGGATGATCGGCCGCCCGGTGCTGGACACGGCCGCGAATTCCTCGTCCGTCAGGTCGAGCAGTTCGCGCGGGATCGTCGGCGCGGTGCCGACCTTGCGGGCGAGCAGGGCCTGGATCTCAGGCTGGGAGACGTAGTCGATGAAGACCTGCGCCTCCTCCAGGCGGTCGGACGACCGTACCACCGCCCAGGAACCGCGGTCGACCACGCCGCCCTCCTTCGGGAAGGTCGAGCGCACCGGGAAGCCGTCGGCCGCGGCGAGCCCGGTGACGTCGTGATAGTACTGGCCCATCGGGATCTCGCCGGATTGCAGCGCCTGCTGGAACTGGCCCTCGTCGCGGTACCACAGCGCGACGTTCGGCTTGAGTTCGGCGAGCTTGGCGAGGACCCGCTCGACGCCCTCGTCGGTGGCGAGCAGGTCCTGGCCGCCGAAGAAGGTCTCCGCCGTGATCTCGAGCAGGAAGGAGTTGCTGGCGAGCGCCAGCAGGCCGAGACGGCGCTCGTTCCCCGGCGCCCACATGTCCGCCCAGCTCTCCGGCGGCTGGGGATAGACGTCGGTGTTGGTCACCAGCGTGATGTACCAGGTGACCGCGGGGACGCCGGCGACGCGCCCGTCGGGCCAGGTGTTGCGGAACTCCGCGATCGTTTCGCGCGCGTTCGGCATCCGCTCCATGTCGAGCGGCTGCCACAGGTCGGCGGTGATGCCGCGCAGCATCGGCACCTGGGCCATCATCGAGACGTCGGCCGGCGCCTGGCCGGCGCGCGCGGCCGCCTGGAGCTGGACCAGCCACGCCTCGCCGGTCGGCTCCGGGATCGATTCGACCTCGATGCCGGTCGCCTCGGTGAAGCCGGGATAGACGTGCTCGGAGAAGCTCTCCTCGAAATAGCCGCCATAGGTGCCGACCTTGAGGCTGCGCTGCTGGGCATGCACGAAGGGCGCGCGCAGCCCGGTCGCGGTCACCGCGGCCGCGGCGGCGGTCGCCTTGAGCAGGGTGCGGCGGGAGAAGCCGTTGGAAGCGGAGGACTGGCTCATCTCGATACCTCGCAGCGGTCGGTTGGCGGGAATGATTTGGTGGGAACGGTCGGCCTCAGGGCGTGTCGCGGCGCAGCGGCATGGTCATGCAGTGTACGCCGCCGCCGCCCATCGTGAAGAGATCCAGCTCGGGGTCGAGCACGCGCAGCCCCTCGGCGCGCAGGCGGGCGTTCAGCTCGGCGTTGTGCCGGGGCGAGACCACGCGCCCACCCCCCAGCGCCAGGACGTTGCAGCCCATCTCCATCGCCGCCTTGTAGGAGACCGGCAGCAGTCGGATCCCGTGTCCCCGCAGCCAGGCGAGCAGCGCGTCGTCGAGCACGTCCGTGCAGGCGACGGCGAGGCCGTCGGCGACCATGCAGAACAGGACGTCCAGGTGCAGGAAATGCTCGGCGAAGGGTTCGAGGCGCACTTCCCATCCCTCGGCCTCGAACCAGCCCGCGAACTGGCGCGCGCCGGCGAGGTCGGTCCGCTCGCCGGTCCAGCCGACCAGCAGCAGGCCGGGGCGGATCACGTGGATGTCGCCGCCCTCCAGCGTGCCGGCGCTGCCCATGCGCCAGAACCCAGCGCCGTCGCACTGGTGGAAGTCCAGCACGGACGCGTATTCGCCCCGCCGCTGCGGGCGGAAGAGCTGGGTCAGCACCGGGCCCCAGGGGGTCGTCTGGCTCGAGTCCCTGGTATAGACCTGATAGGGGAGGTGCGGCTCGGGAGCAAGGTAATGGCAGCGGACACCCGCCTCCTCCAGCGCCGCGACCATCTCGCCGTACTGGCGCGAAGCGGCGTCGCGGTCGAAGGCGGAGCCGCGCTCCAAGGTCGCGCGCGCGATGCTGTTGGTCGGCTGCCAGGAATAGTGATCGGGCCGGCACAGCAGCACGTCGCGCAGGACGCCGGTTTCCGAATCCACCCGCCAAGCCATCGCGCGTCTCCCAGATCCGTTCGACGGTTCACGCTTGCATGACGGATCGGTGGATAAAATACCGCATTCGTGCGATTCACTTTGAGATCCTTCAATGTGATGACCATGACCGGGATCAGCACCGCCGATCTGCGCCTGCTAAGGGTCTTCGTCGCGGTCGCGGACGCCGGCGGCTTCGCGGCGGCGCAGCCGCGCCTCAACATCGCCGCGACCACGATCAGCAACCACATGGCGGCGCTGGAGCAGCGCCTGGGCGTGGAGCTGTGCCAGCGCGGGCGGGCCGGGTTCCGCCTGACCGACAAGGGCCGCATCGTCTACGACGCGGCGCGCCGGCTCCTCGACGCGGCCGAGGCGTTCCGCAGCCAGGCCGCCTCCCTGAAAGGCGCGCTGTCGGGCGACCTGCGCATGGGGCTGGTCGACAACACCGTGACCGACGACGCCTCGCCCGTGGTCCGGGCGGTGCGGCGGTTCTCGGCGCGCGACCACCACGTCCATCTGCGCGTGTCGATCGCCGGCCCGCAGGAGCTGGAGCAGGGCGTGCTCGACGGCGGCCTGGACCTCGCGGTCGGCAGCTTCCCGCGCCGCGTGCCCAGCCTGACCTATGCGCCGCTCTACGCGGAGCGGCAGGACTTCTACTGCGGGTTCGGGCATCGGCTGTTCGCGGCCGGGAGCATCGGCCTGGACGAGATCCGGCGCGCGCGCATCGTGACGCGGGGCTACTGGAACCAGCACGACATCGTGCGCCTCGACCTGCCGCCGGCAGCGGCGGCGGCCACCGTCTTCAACATGGAGGCGCAGGCGGCGCTGATCCTGTCCGGGGCCTATCTGGGGTTCCTGCCGACGCACTACGCGCGCCGGTGGGTCGAGGCGGGAGCCTTGCAGGCGCTGCTGCCGGACGCCCTTTCCTACGACGCCCTGTTCGATCTGGTGCTGCGGCGGGGCGTCCAGCCGACCCGGGTGGTGGCGGCCTTCGCCGACGACCTGATGGCGGAACGGGCGGCGGACTGAGGGTGCACGGCCGGAGCGGGCCGGATCATCGGGCGGTATAGCCGCCATCGACGGGGTGGAAGCTGCCGGTGATGAAGGACGCGCGGTCCGAGAGCAGAAAGGCGACGAGCTCGGCGACCTCCTCGCGTTCGGCCATGCGGCCCATCGGATGGCTCGCGGCCATGGCCATGCGGTCCTCCTCGGGCAGGAGCTTCATGCGGGGCGTGTCCACGTATCCCGGGCCGACGGCATTCACCCTCACGCCGCGGCCGGCATATTCCAGCGCGGCCGTCCGCGTGAGGCCGAGGATGCCGTGCTTGGCCGCCGTGTAGGCGCCGACGCCGGCAACGCCCACCACCCCATTGGCGGAGGACATGTTGACGATCGAGCCGCCGCCGCTGCGAACGATGGCCGGCAACTCGTACTTCAGGCCGAAGAACACCCCGCCGAGATCCGTCGCCAGCACGTCGTTCCAGGTCTCGACGGTCGTGTCTTCGATCGAAGCCCGTGGGCCGGTGATGCCGGCGTTGTTCACCGCGCAGTGGAGAGCACCGAACCGGCGAAGGACCGCCTCGACCATGGCCGCGACGGCACCGGGGTCCCGCACGTCCGCTTCGAGCGGAAACACGCGCTCGCCCGAACGGTCGAGGCGCGCGGCCAGGGCGGACACGCCCTCCAGGCTCCGGCCGGTCGCGACGACGGTCGCGCCGAGTTGGTGGACTTTCGTGACAATCGCCTCCCCGATGCCGGTGGCGGCACCGGTCACGAGAACGACTTTGTTCATGAACTCGGACATGACGGCTCCATTATGTGCGGGCCAGCGAGGCTCATAGTCCTTGGTGATCCTCTTGGAGAGACATCCTAAGGGTCCGGAGTGACAGGTTTTGGCAGGAGCAGAAACACAGAGCCCCGGCCATGTAAAGCGCAACGTCATCGCAGACTACGCGGGGCCAAGTGAAGCAAGCACAAAGACGGCCGACTGTGCGAAGCGCTACTGGCGGAAAGACATCGAAGAGCGGAATGGCGGAGACGAAGGAGGCCCTGATGAACATGAAGCAAGTCCAATGGCAGCGCTCGGCCACGACTTGAAAAGTGCCTACAAGGCCACTCAAGCACTGCCTCGCGATGAGCGGCTTTAGGGCCGACGCCGTAATCGCGAAGCTGGTCGCGTTCGAGGAACGGAAGCGGGCCGGAACGGGCACGTCCAACTAACCGGTGTCTGAATTCAGACATACGGAATGTCTGAAGATTGCTGGCCCCGGACATGGCAAGGCCCCGAAACGCGTTACGTTTCAGGGCCTTAGAGTGGTGCCGCAGCAGGGATTCGAACCCCGGACCTACTGATTACGAATCAGTTGCTCTACCCCTGAGCTACTGCGGCGCCAGAGACGGCGGAACCTAGCGCCATCGTTCCTGGAATGCAAGCCTTGCGTTCCTGCTCGGGGACGTCAGGCGCCGCCCCGTTCCACGCCGCTTCCCTCCTCCTGGGCGAACAGCAGCGGGTTCGGAGGCGCATCGTCCCGGCGCGGCGCCTCGGGCGCGCCGGCGCCACCTTGCCCGGCCGCTTCCAGCGCGCCCAGGCGCATTGCGTCCTCCTCCATCCGCCGGGCGAGGCGTGCCACCATCTCGCGCACCGGCAGCGCCCGGCCGCCGGCATCGTGGAACAGCGGGCGGTTCGCCTTGGCCGCCTTGGGCAGCAGCTCGCTCGCCGGCACGCCCGGGGTCCGCTCGGCCGCGGTGATCAGCTTCGCCGCCCCCGCCGCCCCCATCACATAGGCCATGCGGCTCTCGACCTCGCTCGCGGGCCGGCCGAGACGGCGCGACAAGGCCTCGCGCCCCTCCGCCAGATGGCGCGCGGCCATGCCGGCAGACAGGTGCGGATCCTCGCGCAACGCCAGGATCCGCTTGCGCAGGCGCGCGTCCGCGACGACCGGGACGCCGTCCCGCACCGTGACCGCGCGCGCGAGGTCGCCCAGTCCGTAGGCGGCGCCGTGGCGGCGGATCATGTCGAGCCAGGTCCGCTCCAGGAACTGGAAGGGACCGACGGCCGAGCTGGTCCGGCTCCGCGCCTTGGGGTCCAGCCCGCTCTCCTGCGTCGCCTGGGCCAGCAGCGTCTGGAAGCTGTGGCCCGAAAGCCCGGCGACCGAGCGGATCGCCTCGCCCAGGCGGTCCGCCTCCGTCGGGGTACCGTGGGCCGGGGCGCCAGTCCGCGCCGCCTCGGCCTGCTGGACCGGCGGCTCCGGCTTGCGGCCGGGGGTGGGCGGCGGCGCCGCGGCCAAGGCGCCCGCCGAAGGCTTGCGTCCGGGGAGCGGGGCCGACGCCTGGACCACGGGCGGCTTGCGGGCCGGAAGCGGCGGGGACGGGGTGCGGTCGATGGTCATGAGGCGGGCATCGCGGCGGTGGCGTTCGGCTCCGGCCAGCATATCAGAGCCGCGGCCGGCGTCACCCGTTCGTGCCGGCATGCTCCCGGATCACGCCCAGGAACGCGTCGCCGTAGCGCTCCAGCTTGCGCGTGCCGACGCCCGCCAACGCCGCGAGCCGGCCTTCGTCGAGCGGCTTCTCGCGCACCATCTCCAGCAGCGTGCTGTCGTGGAAGATCACATAGGGCGGGACGCCCTGGGCGCGCGCGATCTCCAGCCGGCAGGCCTTCAGCGCGTGCCAAAGCCGATCGTCCGCGGCCGAGAGCTGGGCCGGCGCCGCCGATGCCCGGGCACCGCGCGCCTCGCGCAGGCTGCGCTTCGTGCGCTCCGCCGCCTCGCGCCTCAGCCGCACCCCCTGCTCGCCCTTGACCACGGCCGTCGCGGCCGGCGTCAGGTACAGCCCGCCGTAGTTCTCGTGGTCAACCGCGAGCAGTCCGCCAGCGATCAGCTGGCGGAACACCGACTGCCAGTCCTGCTTCGACAGGTCCGCCCCGACTCCGAAGGTGCGGATGCGATCGTGGCCGAACTTCGTCACCTTCTCGGTCGCCGTGCCGCGCAGCACGTCGATCAGGTGGCCCGCCCCGAACCGCTGCCCCGTGCGATAGGCGGCCGACAATGCCTTCTGCGCCACCACCGTACCATCATAGGTTTCTACCGGCTCGAAGCAGGTGTCGCAGTTGCCGCACGGCTCCGCCAGCACCTCGCCGAAATAGTTCAGCAGCACCTGGCGCCGGCACGACGCCGTCTCGCAATAGCCGACCAGCGCCTCCAGCTTCGCCCGCTCGACCCGCTTGAAGGTCTCGGCCGCGTCCGATCCCTCCAGCATCTGGCGGATCATCACGACGTCCTGGACCCCGTAGGAGAGCCATGCCGTCGCCGGCAGCCCGTCGCGCCCCGCGCGCCCGGTCTCCTGGTAGTAGGCCTCCAGCGAGCGTGGCAGGTCGAGATGCGCGACGAAGCGGACATTGGGCTTGTCGATGCCCATGCCGAAGGCGACCGTGGCGACCACGATCACCCCCTCGCCCTTGATGAAGCGGTCCTGGTTCGCCTCGCGCCGCGCCGGGTCGAGTCCGGCATGGTAGGGGATCACCTCGCGCCCGGTGCGCTCGGCCAGCCACTCCGCCGTCTCCTCCACCTTCGCCCGCGACAGGCAGTAGACGATGCCGGCATCCTCGGGGTGATTCGCCTGGATGAAATCCAGGAGCTGGCGCTTGGGCTCGCGCTTCTGGAGGATGCGATAGGTGATGTTCGGCCGGTCGAAACTGGAGATGAAGACCCGCGCGTCCTGCAGGCCGAGGCGCTGCTGGATGTCCGCGCGGGTCTGCGCATCGGCCGTCGCGGTCAGGGCGATGCGCGGCACGGTCGGGAAGCGCTCGTGCAGCAGCGAGAGCTGGAGGTATTCCGGCCGGAAGTCGTGGCCCCATTGGCTGACGCAATGCGCTTCGTCGAGCGCGAACAGGCTCGGTTCCGTCTGCGACAGCAGCTCCAAGAACCGCGGCGTCACCAGCCGCTCGGGCGCGACGTAGACGAGGTCGAGGGCGCCCGCGGCGATCTGGCGCTCGACGTCGAGCGCGTCGCGCCAGTCCAGGGACGAGTTGAGATAGGCCGCCGAAACGCCCACCTGGCGCAGCGCATCTACCTGGTCGCGCATCAGCGCGATCAACGGCGAGACCACGACCGCAAGCCCGGGGCGCACCAGCGCCGGGATCTGGAAGCACAGCGACTTGCCGCCGCCGGTCGGCATCAGCACCAGCGCGTCGCCGCCGGCGACCACGTGCTCGATGATCTCCGCCTGCGGGCCGCGGAAGCTCTCGTAGCCGAAGACGCGGCGGAGCGTCTCCAGCGCCGGGTCGCGCCCGGCGATGTTCAGCGCTTGGCTCAATGTCTGGCGATCGGTTTGTCGAAGCCGGTCTCGGTGCACCGTATTTGCACATCGCGAGCCGCTTATGGAAGGGCCAATCGTCAGGCGGCCGGTCCTCACACCTCGAGATACAGGGTCCGGTAGAGATCCAGGTAGCTCGTCGCGCTCGCGGCCCAGCTGAAGTCGCGGGACATCGCATGGCGCTGGACGGCACGCCAGTCGCCCGGACGGCGGAACAGCGCCAGCGCGCGTTCGATCGCGCGCGACAGCGCCTCGGGGGCGGCGTCATCGAACGTGAAGCCGGTCGCGCGCCCGGACCGGAGCGCCGCCTCGTCCGCGTCCACCACCGTGTCGGCGAGGCCGCCGACGCGGCGCACCAGCGGCAGGGTGCCGTACCGTAGGCCGAACATCTGGACCAAGCCGCAAGGCTCCGACCGGCTCGGCAGGACGATCAGGTCGGCCCCGCCCTGCATCCGGTGCGACAGCGCCTCGTCGTACCCGATCACGGTCGCCGCCCGGCCGGGGAATCGCGCCGCCAGCGAGCGGAAGCCGTCCTCCAGCCAGGGCTCGCCACTGCCGAGCACGGCGAGTTGGCCGCCGCGCCCGAGCAGCATCGGTGCCGCCTCCAGCAGCAGGTCGAAACCCTTCTGCTCCGTCAGCCTGGTCACGACCGCGAACAGTGGCGGCTCCGGCGCGACGTCGAGCCCCAGCTCCGCCTGGAGCGCCGCCTTGCACTTCGCCTTGCCGGAGAGGTCGTCGGCATCGTAGCGCGCCGGCAGCAGCGGGTCTCCCGAGGGGTCCCACACCGCGTAGTCGACCCCGTTGAGGATACCCAGCAGGTCGGAGGAACGGGCCGCGAGCAGCCCCTCCAGCCCCATGCCGCCGCCGGGCGAGCGGATTTCGGCGGCATAGCTCGGGCTCACGGTCGTGATGCGGTCGGCGTGCCACAAGCCGGATTTCAGGAAGCCGACGCCGCCGTAATACTCGACGCCGTCGATCGCGAAGGCCGCCGGCGGCAGATGCAGCTCATCGAACAGGCCGGCGGGGAAGACGCCCTGGTAGGCGATGTTGTGGATCGTCGTCACCGCCGCCGGGCGCGGCCCCCCGGCATGGGCGAGATAGGCCGGGGCCAGTCCGGCCTGCCAGTCGTGACCATGGACGATGTCGGGCCGCCAGCGCGGCCCGCCGCCCGGCCCGGCGAGCCAGGCCGCCACCCAGCCCAGCAGCGCGAAGCGCCGGTGGTTGTCCGGCCAGTCCCGGCCGAACGGGTCGACATAGGGGTTGCCGGGCCGGCCGAACAGCTCCGGCGCCTCGACCGCGTAGCACGCGACCCCGGCCGGCGTCGTCCCGTGGACGAGCCGCGCCGTCCCTCCGGTCCAGGGATCGGGCAAATGGCGGATGCGCCGCGCGTCGGCGAGCCCGTCTAGCACGGCCGGATATCCGGGCAGCAGCAGCCGCGCGTCGGCGCCGAGCAGCGCCTGGGCCGGCGGCAGCGCCGCGACGACGTCCGCCAAGCCACCCGTTTTGATAAGCGGGTAGCACTCCGAAGCGACGTGAAGGATACGCATGCCCGAGGTTATACCCGCCTCAGCCGAGTCGGGCCAGCATCTCGCGCGTGATCAGCGTGATCCCCTGATCGGTCCTGTAGAACCGGCGGGCGTCCTCCTCCGGGTCCTCGCCGACGACGAGGTGATCGGGGATACGGCAGCCGCGGTCGACGACGGCCCGGCTCAGCCGCGCGTGGCGGCCGATCTCGACCTGGGGCAGCACCACCGCTTCGTCGAGCCGGCAATAGCTGTTGACCCGCACCTGGCTGAACAGCAGCGAGCGCCGCACCGACGAGCCCGAGATGACGCAGCCGCCCGACACCAGGCTGTCCACCGCCATGCCGCGCCGCCGTTCGTCGTCGAACACGAACTTCGCCGGCGGCAACTGCTCCTGGTAGGTGAAGATCGGCCATTCCCGGTCGTAGAGGTTGAGCGCCGGCGTTACCGAGGTCAGGTCCAGGTTCGCTTCCCAGTAGGCATCGATCGTACCGACGTCGCGCCAGTAGGGTTCCGCCTCCTGCTCGGTCCGCACCGCCGAGTTCTCGAACCTGTGCGCCATCACCTTCGCACGCGGCACCAGGTACGGGATGATGTCCTTGCCGAAGTCGCGGCTGGACGTCGGGTCCGCCGCGTCGCGCATCAGTTGGTCATAGAGGAAACGGGCGTTGAAGACATAGATGCCCATGCTGGCGAGCGCGCGGTCGGGCTTGCCCGGAATCGCCGGCGGATCGGCCGGCTTCTCCAGGAAGCTGACGACGCGGTCGGTCTCGTCGACATGCATCACGCCGAAGCCCGTCGCCTGCAGGCGCGGGACCTCGACGCAGGGCACGGTGACGTCGGCGCCGCGCTCGACGTGCTCGGCCAGCATCGCCGCGTAGTCCATCTTGTAGATGTGATCGCCGGCCAGGATGAGCACGTAGTCGGCGCCACGGCTTCTGAGGATGTCCAGGTTCTGGTACACGGCGTCGGCCGTGCCCTGGTACCAGCTGGTCTCGTCGATGCGCTGCTGGGCCGGCAGGAAGTCGACGTACTCGCCCATCTCGCCGCGCAACCAGTTCCAGCCGCGCTGGAGATGCACCAGCAGCGAGTGCGATTTGTACTGCGTGAGCACGCTGATCCGGCGGAAGCCGGAATTGATGCAGTTCGACAGTGCGAAGTCGATGATCCGGTACTTGCCGCCGAAATGGACCGCAGGCTTCGCGCGCCGATCCGTCAGCTGCTTCAGCCGACTGCCGCGCCCTCCCGCCAGGACGAGGGCGATGGCGCGCCGCGGCGCCAGGCGCAATTCCCGTTCGTATGCCACGGCGTCCTCCCGATCCTCTTCCGCCCGGCGGCGGCACCCGGCCGTCCGGGCTCTCGCCAACCTGCCATGTTTCGCTGCTGCGGACCACCGCTCCGGCTCTCCGACTTCATAACGGACGATCGAAGCACTTGGCGGCAACATTCGAGCGCGACCGACCGGTGGGTCCAGGTGGATGTTGACGGAGACGGCATGAAGCACGCGCGCCGCTCAGAGGCTCGGCGAGGTGCTGGAAGTGGAGGGCGTCGCGGTGCGTGCGGGCCCGCTCACCTTCCTCGCCGTCGTCTCGGCCGTGGCGCTGGAGCGCCACCGGCAGACGCTCTACTACCAGGCCCTCATCCGCACCGCCTCCGGCTCCGGGATCTCCGGCAAGGCCGGCGACACCGGCGCGGTCGCACCGTGCGGCGCACCAAATCCGGAAGGACGCGCGCACAGAGTCTGCGCCAGCGCGGCGGTCGCCCCGCCCCAGACGAGATGGGCTGCGATCATCATCGCGTTGCGGCGCCGGGAATGGCGGGTGGCCGGCGTCAGCGTACCGGTCGCCGGGATCCAGCCCAGATAGCTGGCGGCCCAGACCGCGACCCCGTAGGCCGCGCCCGCGACTACCGGCGGGCCGCCCAGCACGCGGGCCGCGAGCGGGTATCCCGCCCCGGTAAGCGCCCCATAGGCGTAATGGGCCGCCAGCGCCGCGTCGGCCCGCCGGTCCTCCGGCACGCCGTCCAGCAGCCCCAGCGGGCCGAGGAGGCGCTCGGTCACGAGGCGGGGCGGCAGCGGGTGGCGCTCGCCGGCGGGAAGGCGGCGGAACAGCCCGGACATGACGGCCGTCATCGGGCCGGTTGCCAGGCATCCGGCGACGGCGGCCGCCAGGACCGGGTTCACCGCACCGCCTCCGGTTCCGCCAGGACCGCGGGATGCGCGGCAACGGCGTCTATGGCGTCTGCGACCAGTTCGGGGACGGCATGGTGGACCATGTGCCCGGCACCGGCGATCAGCCGCAGTTCCGAGGATGCGATCTCATGGTGCAGGCGGACCGCATGCGCCTCGTGGCCGACGACGTGGTCTCCCGTGCCGGCGAAGATCGCGACCGGCATCCGCAGGTCCCCATAGCCGCGGCGCATCCCGGCCACGGTAGGCACCATGGTGGCGCCATCCTGGGCCGTGGCGCGGATCTGCGACGGCCGGACCGCGCGCTCGACCGGCAGGGCTCCCGCATAGCCCGGAGGGATGGGGGCCGGATCGAACACGCTGCGCAGCATCAGCGGCGTCAGCACGCGGCCGAGCAGCGGCAGCACGGTGTGGCGCAGCACGTCGCCCACCACGGGAAGGGCGGCGGGCGCCACCATCAGCGCGTCCAGCCTGGCCGTAGGAAAGTAGTAGCCGCCGGCGAGCACCAGCCCGCGCACCGAGTCCGGCCGGGCGAGGGCCATGGCCAGGGCCACGACGCAGCCCCAGGAATGGCCGACGACGACCGGCCGCACGATCCCGAGCCGTTCGAAGGCGCGGTGGAGCAGTTCGGCCTGCTGGCGGGCCGTCCAGGCCTTTCCGCGGGGCCGGTCGCTGTGGCCGAAGCCGGGGCGGTCGAAGGCGACGACGCGGTGCCGCCCGGCCGCGAGATCCAGCACGCCGCTCAGCGCGAAGTCCCGCGCCTCGACCAGGTTGCCGTGGAGCAGAACCACCGGCGGCCCCTCTCCCTTTTCCAGATAGTGGAGCCGAACGCCGTCGACGGTGACGAACCGTCCCGTCGGCGGCATCTCCCGCTGAATGCGCCGCGCCCGGCGCGCGTTGTAGACGGCGGCCGCCGCGAGCGCTGCCGCTCCCACGGCCAGGATCGCCCCGCTCCGCACCCGTCCTCCGGCCTCGGCGTCCCGCCATCGCTGCAGCGCCATGCCCGATCTCCCGTTCCCGTGTTCCGGCCCCGAGAACCACGGCCGGTCGGGATGGTTCCCGCCCCGTCGCCTGTTGACCGGTCGGGGGCGAAGAGTGTTTCACCTGCTGTCGCCCCCGTCCGCGCAGCCCCCAACCCGGTGACGGTTCCATGCATGCCTTCTTCGAGCGCCTCCTGGAGCCTCTCGCTTCCCAGGACGTGGTCCAGCCGCCGGCCGGGGTCGCCGGCTTCTACGCGCATTTCCTGAAGCCGGTGCGGGGACTGCTCGTGCTGACGCTGGTGGTGGCCGGGCTTGCCTCGGTCGCGGAGCTGGCGCAGTTCGCGTTCCTCGGCATCATAGTCGACTGGATGGGCACCACGGCGCGCGAGGACTTCCTCGACCAGCACGGCTGGACGCTCGCCGGAATGGCGGCAGTGGCGCTCGTCCTGCGCCCGATCCTGGTGCTCGCGTCGCGCGGGCTGATCACGCTGACCCTGGTGCCGGCGCTGACCAACCGCATCCGCTGGCAGAACTACCGCTGGGTCCTGCGCCAGAGCCTGTCCTTCTTCCAGAACGACTTCGCCGGCCGCATCGCGCAGAAGGTGATGCAGACCGGCCCGGCGGTGCGCGAATCGGTCGTCAACGTCATCGACGGGGTATGGTTCCTGGTCACTTTCCTCGCCGGGACGGTGGCTCTGCTGGCGGCGCTGGACTGGCGGCTTCTGCTGCCGCTCGCGGCCTGGACGGCGGCCTACGCCATCGTGATCGTGCGCATGGTGCCGCCGGTGCGCCACAAGTCGGCGGCGTTGTCGGAGGCGACATCGTCGCTGTCGGGGTGCGTCGTCGACAGCTACACCAACATCCTCTCGGTGAAGCTGTTCGCCCATGCCGAGCGCGAGGACGCCTTCGCGCGGGCCGGCCTCGTCCGCCACCTCGAGGCGTTCCGGGCGATGATGCGGGCGATCTTCGACATGACGGTGATCCTGACGGTCCTGAACGGGCTGCTGCTGACCGCGACAGTCGGGTTCGCGGTGCATCTGTGGCTGGGCGGCACCGTGACGGCCGGCGCGACCGCGATGGCGACCGGCCTGATCATCCGCCTGACCCAGATGTCGGGCTGGATCCTGCGCACGATCACCGCGCTCTTCGAGAACGTCGGCACCGTCCAGAACGGCATGGAGACGATCGCCCGGCCGCACGGCGTGACCGACCGCCCCGGCGCCCGCGAGCTGACCGTCGGCCGCGGAGAGATCCGCTTCGAGGATGTCCGCTTCCACTACGGCCGGGAATCCGGGGTCGTCGATGGACTGACCCTGCACGTCCGGCCGGGCGAGCGGGTCGGGCTGGTCGGCCGGTCTGGGGCGGGCAAGTCGACGCTGGTCAACCTGCTGCTGCGGTTCTACGACCTGGAGGGCGGGCGCATCCTGGTCGACGGGCAGGACATAGCCGACGTGACCCAGACGAGCCTGCGGGCCAATATCGGCGTGGTGACCCAGGACACCGCGCTGCTGCACCGCACGATCGCCGAGAACATCCGCTACGGCCGCCCAGAGGCCACCGACGCGGACGTCGTGCGCGCCGCGCGGCTGGCGGAGGCGGACGGCTTCATCGAAGCCCTGCGCGACCGCCAGGGGCGCACCGGCTACGACGTCCAGGTCGGCGAGCGCGGCGTCAAGCTGTCCGGCGGCCAGCGCCAGCGCATCGCGATCGCGCGCGTGATCTTGAAGGATGCGCCGATCCTGATCCTGGACGAGGCGACCTCGGCGCTGGACTCGGAGGTCGAGGCGGCCATCCAGGGCCAGCTCGCGGCCCTGATGAAGGGCAAGACGGTGATCGCGATCGCCCACCGCCTGTCGACGATCGCCGCCCTCGACCGTCTGGTGGTGATGGACGAGGGCCGCATCGTCGAGGAGGGCACCCATCAGGAGATGATCGCCCGCGGCGGCCTCTACGCCCGCCTGTGGGAGCGTCAGTCCGGCGGGTTCCTGGCGGTGTGAGGGCAGCCGGCTACGACCGATGCGCCCGGCGCCGCAGTACCAGCTTGTTAAGCCCGTTCAGCACCCGGTACAGCTCGTCGTACTGGGTCATGAACGCGTCCCAGCCCAGCCGGGAGTCGAGGTCTTGCAGGGCCGCGTGCACCGCCCCCAGGCTGGTGCGGCCGTCGATGCGGGCCAGTATCGGGCCCGCAAGCCGCGGCAGCGCGAAGCGCAGGGCGACGCCGCCGAGTTCGGCCTCCAGCGCCGCGCCCGGCTTCAGGCCGCGAGCCAATGCCGGCCCGTCGAGGTCGCGCAGGACCGGCACCACGTCCGGCCCGTCCGGCGCCGCGACGGCCGACGCCGCGTCCTCCGGCCGGGTCAGGTAGCAGACATGCTTCGCCGCATTGCCGGCGATCCGCTCGGCCAATGCCGCGCGGCCGATCCGATCCAGCCCTTCGGCACGCTTCAGCACGGCCGGGTCGGAGACCCAGGTCCCGGGTTCGTAGCGCGCGGGCTCGATCAGCGCAGTGATCGCGAGCCCGGCCGCATCGGCGAGGGTAAACAGCTCCGGCACCGTGTAGGACCGGTCGCAGCCGTGCAGCAGCAGGTCGTAGAGCCCCGCGTCCGACTGCCGCCAGTCGCCGACATGGGGATTGCGGCGCAGCCAGTTCGTCGGCGGCAGCCCGGCCAGCAGCCGCTTGGCCAGCGCGATCCGGGCCGGCGGGTCGAGGCCGTCCGTGAGCGCCCGCAACGCGTCCTGGAGCGGGTAGACGCCCGTCCGGCCATAGGTGCCATAGACCATGATGCCGATCGCCCCGCCCGGCGCCAGCGCCGAGGCGAGGGAGCGCAACCCGGCCTCGGGGTCGTCCAGATGATGCAGCACGCCGCAGCAGTCGACGTAGTCGAACGGGCCGAGGCCGGCAAGGTCGAGCAGCGAGCCGCGCAGGAACCGGATCGAGGTCAGTCCCCGCGCCTCGGCGCGCGCCCGCGCGACCGCGAGCGAGGCGTCCGAGAGGTCGAGATACGTCACCTCCATCGGCAAGCCGGCATCGCGCGCCTGCTGCGCGATCATGATCGTCGCATCGCCGGTGCCGCCGCCGGCGACCAGTACTCTGAACGGCCGTGCGGCGTCGAGGCGGCCGCCGAACCCGAAATGGATCACCTCGTCCAGGTGGCCGGGCGATCCCGTGACCAGCCGGCGCGCCTCGTCCCGGGGGTCGCGCTCGGGATAGGGATAGGCTTCGTACTGCGCGCGAAGGTCCCCCCTCATGCCGCCGGCCCGCCGGCGAGCACGTCGGACGGCCGGACCTCGCCGACCCGCAGCCCGGCGCGGTTGGCGAGCGGCGGCCGCAGCAGCGCCGCCAGGTCCTCGCCCGCGTCCGGCAGCACGCCGAGTTCGCCGAGGATCGCGGCCATTGCCACGCCGGCGGCGCGGCCCGCCCCGTCCTCGACCTTGACCGCCGCGCCCAGGCCAAGCTCCGGCACGACCGCGCACATCACGCCTTCCGCGCCGACCTTCAGCAGCACCCGGCTGCCGGCCGCCTTCATCAGGCCGGTGTCGTAGCTGCCCCGGCCGCCGACGAGGTGCGGATGCGCGCTCCAGGCCCGGCGCAGCCGCGTCGCCGCCTCGGCCCGGCGGTCGGGCAGGCCCGAGGGATCGGCGATGCGTGCCATCGCGAAGGCGATGCCGCCGAGCGGGATCGCGATCGTCGGGATGCCGCAGCCGTCATGGCCCCAGGGGGCGCCCTCGAGGGGGTGGCCGGTCATCTGCTCGAGAACGCCCAGGATGCGCTGCTGGACGGGGTGGTCGCGGCGGATGTAGCCCCGGGTCGGCTCGCCCCGATGCACCGCGGTCGTCAGCATGCCGGCATGCTTGCCCGAGCAGTTGTTGTGCACCGGGCGGGGCCCTTCGCCCCGGCGCAGCAGGTCGTGGGCCGTCTCCTCGTCGTAAGGCAGATGGACGCCGCATTCGAGGTCGGACGGGCCGAGGCCGATGCGCTCCAGCCAGGCCGCGACCCGGGCGGTATGCACGGGCTCGCCGGCATGCGAAGCGCAGGCAAGCGCCAACTCCTCGTCGCCGAGCTCGAAGGCGTCCGCAGCACCGGTCTCGATCAAGGGCAGGGCCTGGAGCGACTTGATGGCCGAGCGGGCGTAGACCGGCCGCTCGAAATCGCCCCAGTGGCGGACCACCCGGCCTTCCGCGTCGACGACGCAGGCCACGGCATGGTGGCGCGACTCGACCATGCCGCCGCGCGTCACCTCGACCAGGACGGGGGCGTCGTCCGGCTTATGCCCGGCCTCGTGGCCGCAGCAGGAGGAATGGGACTCGTCGCTCATCTCGGACCGTCGCGGTAGGGAACGGGGACGGCCGCCCGGACGGGCGGTCGCCCCCGATACTTGCCCTGCGGCGGCGGCAGGTGCAAGGTGCGGGCATGCGTGGATACTTCGCCATCGGCGTCGAGGGGGTCAGCAAGGTCTTCAACGTCGGGAGCCTGGTCCGTTCGGCCCATGCCTTCGGCGCGAGCTTCGCCTTCACCGTGGCGAGCCGGCTG
This sequence comes from Arenibaculum sp., assembly GCF_035998295.1. Taxonomy (NCBI): domain Bacteria; kingdom Pseudomonadati; phylum Pseudomonadota; class Alphaproteobacteria; order Rhodospirillales; family Azospirillaceae; genus Arenibaculum; species Arenibaculum sp. The sequence goes on from NZ_DASYHS010000157.1 coordinate 45,469, forward strand.
AACCTGCGCGACATGAAGGTGTCCGACACCTCCGACGCGCGCACCCATCTGCCGCTCTACACCTGGCCCGACCCCGAGGGCATGCGGCTTCCCGAGGGCTGCAGCCTGGTCGGCGTCGAGCTCTTGGACGAAGCCGTCGACCTGCCAAGCTTCCGACATCCCCTGCGCGCAGCCTATGTCCTCGGGCCGGAACGGGGCAGCCTGTCGCCCGCCCTGGTCGAGCGGTGCGAGTTCGTGGTCAGGATACCGACCCGCTTCTGCGTCAACGTCGGGGTCGCCGGCGCGCTGGTGATGTACGACCGCATGATCAGCCTGGGCCGTTTCGCGGAACGGCCGGTCCGCGTCGGCGGCCCGGCCGAGGGGCCGGCGCGCCAAACCCACGGCGTGCAGGCGCATGGCGCGCAGAAGGTACGCACCCGCCGCGACCGCCGTCTCGCCGCCCAGGAGTTCCGGGCCGACGCCCCGGGCGAGGACCGCTAAAATTTCGCCACAAAACCCGGCAGACTGGGACCAGGCGGCCCCGAACGCACCGGTTGCGGTACGGGCCGCCCCGCAACCTGCTCCGGTCCGGCGGTCCCGCTGGAAATTCCGCCTCAACCCATGTACCGTGGCCCCCTCGCGATGCCGCACCGCACCCGCACGAAGAGTCCGCGCTCCTCCATGCTACGACGCCTGATCCCTTCCGTGACCGCCGCCCTGCTCCTCGGCAGCGCATTCCTCTCCGCAGCCGCCTCGGCCGCCGAACCCAAGCTGGTCGGCTCGCACAAGGACTGGAACGTCTTCACCTACGAGGAGAACGGGAACCGGGTCTGCTATATGGCGAGCCGGCCGACCAAGCACGAGGGCAACTACCGGGCGCGTGGAGAGATCTACGTGCTGGTCACGCAACGCCCGGCCGAAAAGAGCCTCGACGTCGTCAGCGTGATCGCCGGCTATACCTACCAGCCCGCCAGCGAGACGACGGTCCAGATCGGCAACCAGACCTTCCGGCTGTTCACCGACGGCGACACGGCCTGGGCCCGGGACGAGGCGACGGACCGCCAGATCGTAGCCGCGATCCGTGGCGGCAACTCGATGGTCGTGCGCGGTACGTCGAACCGCGGCACCGCGACGACGGACACCTACAGCCTTGCCGGCTCGTCCGCCGCCTACACCGCCATGAACTCCGCTTGCGGCGTCAGCCGATAAAAAACGCCGCCTGCGGCGTCAGCCGATAAAAAACGCCGCCTGCGGCATCAGCCGTTAAAAGCGCCGCCCTGCGGCGGGGGCCGACCCCACTTTCCTTTTGACAGCGGCGGGCGCAGAGCCCATTTCTGCGCCCATGGGTGTCCTCAGTCATGCCAGCACGTTCGCGCCGACCGTCGGGTCGGACGGGCGCCGCAATCTCGTCGGGCTCGACCGGGCCGAGCTGACCGCCGCGGTCGCCGAGCTCGGGCTCGAGCCGTTCCGCGCACGCCAGCTCTGGCACTGGATCTATCATCGCGGCGCCACATCGTTCGAAACGATGACGACGCTCGCCAAGCCCGTGCGCGAACGCCTGTCCGGGCATTTCATGGTCCGCCGTCCCGAGGTCAGCCGGGATCTCCGCTCCGAGGACGGCACGCGCAAATGGCTGTTGCGCATGGAGGATGGCCAGCAGTTCGAAACGGTGCACATCCCGGAGGAGGACCGCGGCACCTTGTGCGTCTCCTCGCAGGTAGGCTGCACCCTGACCTGCCGCTTCTGCCACACCGGTACGCAGCGCCTCGTGCGCAACCTTGAGGCGGGCGAGATCGTCGCCCAGGTCATGATGGCCCGCGACGCGCTCGACGAGTGGCCGGCGCCGCCGGACGGGCGGCTACTGTCCAACATCGTGATGATGGGCATGGGCGAACCGCTCTACAATTACGAGAACGTCGCCAAGGCGCTGAAGATCGTGATGGATGGCGAGGGTATCTCGATCAGCAAGCGGCGCATCACACTGTCGACCTCGGGCGTGGTGCCGATAATGCGGCGCTGCGGCGAGGAGCTGGGCGTCAATCTCGCAGTATCCCTGCACGCGGTCACGGACGAGCTGCGCGACCGCATCGTGCCGATCAACCGGAAATACCCGATCGCCGAGCTGCTGGAGGCCTGCCGCACCTATCCCGGCGCCAGCAACGCGCGTCGCATCACCTTCGAGTACGTGATGCTGAAGGGCGTGAACGACAGCCTCGCCGACGCGCGCGAGCTGGTGCGCCTGCTGAAGGGCATCCCGTCCAAGATCAACCTGATCCCGTTCAATCCCTGGCCGGGCGCCCCGTTCGAGCGCTCGGACCGCAAACAGATCGAGCGCTTCGCCGACTTCGTCAACGCGGCCGGCTATGCCAGTCCGGTGCGGACGCCGCGTGGCGAGGATATCATGGCGGCATGCGGCCAGTTGAAGTCCGACAGCCTGCGCCTCTCGGCCGCCGAGCGCGCAGCCATGGCCCAGGTGATCGCGGAGAAGGAAGCGGCCCAGTCCCTCTGACCGGGCCCCTCTGACCGGGCCCCTCTGACCAGGCCGCACTTTCGGCGGAACACTCCACCTTCGCGCCTGTTTGGCTGGCGTGACACGAAAACTCGGATGGGGAGCGTCATGGAATTTCTGCTCGGGCTGGTCGTCTTCGTCCTCGACGTCTGGGCCATCATTCACGTCATCGGCAGCAGATCGTCCACGCTCGCCAAGGTGCTGTGGGTGTTGCTGATCCTGATCATGCCGGTGGTGGGCTTCCTGATCTGGCTGGTCGCCGGCCCGCGGCGAACCGCCTCGATGGCGACCTGACGCGACGGAAAAACCTGCCGGCGGAAGGATTTTCGGCTCGACAGACGCCCCCTCGATCCCCTTTTCTCTCGCGATCGATCGGATGCGCGGGTGGTGTCTTCCTTTGCTCGGTTCCCTCATCAACTCCCTGGTGGTCGGCGCGCTGACGGTCTGGCCCCTCGCGCGCATCCTGCGGCGCGCCGGCCTGTCGCCGTGGTGGTCGCTGCTGACCTTCCTGCCCCTGGTCGGGCTGCTGGCTGTCGCCGCCGTGCTGGCGCTCAAGCCTTGGCCGACCATGCCGCCGCCGCCTCCGCCGCCGCTGCGCAAGCAGCGGGCGACCTGAGGAGGTGCCGGCCATGGACCCCGTGATCGAGACCGTGACGGCCGAGTCGGCGTTGCCTTCCGTCGCCGGCCACTGGCTGCTGGACGGCGTGCTGAGCCTGCCGGCCTGGCTCAGCCTGCTCATCGTCAGCCTGATCGTCGCCGGCAGGATCGGCTTCGCCGGCTTCGTCCTGGCCAAGACCGGGCGCAGTCCCCTGTGGGCGTTGGTACTGATGGTCCCGTTGGCCGAGATCCTTGTCGTCTGGGCGCTGGCCTATGCGCGCTGGCCGCGCTGGCAGGCCGGCCGGACCGAAGATCGGGTCGACAACCGGCGGGTCGACGACCGGCGGCCCGACGGGCCGTAGCGGTCACTCCCGGTCGCGCCGGTCGCGGCGCCACTCGTCGGCGGCCTGATCGTAGCCCCGGCGATGGCTGTAGAAGACGAGGAACATCAGCCCCACGCCGAGCACGAGCGTGCCGAGCACGCCGAGCGCCATCGCCACCATCCCGTGAGTGCTGAGCTCGACCGGCGCGGCGGCCGCCATCCAGCGGTAGACCAGCACCGCGGCGACGACCAGCACGCCCAGCAGGACGCCCACCGTCAGCATCGTCTTCATCGTTCGCCCTTTCCGTTTCCCGCCGGTTCAACCACCGCGAGGTGTGGGTAGTTGCCCAGCGCCGGGCTTGCGGCCCGGCGCGTCACGCTCTACCTTCCCGCGGTTTCCCACTCCTCACCCGCATGGGCAAGATCATGAGCGGCGACATCAAGAAAATCGTGCTGGCCTATTCGGGCGGCCTGGATACCTCCGTCATCCTGCGCTGGCTGCAGGAGACCTACGGCTGCGAGGTCGTCACCTTCACCGCCGATATCGGCCAGGGCGAGGAGTTGGAGCCCGCCCGCCGCAAGGCCGAGATGATGGGCGTGAAGCGGATCTACATCGACGACCTGCGCGAGGAGTTCGTGCGCGACTTCGTCTTCCCGATGTTCCGCGCCAACACCCTCTACGAGGGCACCTACCTGCTCGGCACCTCGATCGCCCGGCCGCTGATCGCCAAGCGCCAGATCGAGATCGCGAACGAGGTCGGCGCCGACGCGGTCGCCCACGGCGCCACCGGCAAGGGCAACGACCAGGTCCGGTTCGAGCTGGGCTACTACGCGCTCAAGCCCGACATCAAGGTGGTCGCTCCCTGGCGGCTGTGGGACCTGACCAGCCGGACCCGGCTGCTCGACTACGCCGAGAAGCACCAGATCCCGATCGCCAAGGACAAGCGCGGCGAGCCGCCCTACAGCACGGACGCCAACCTGCTGCACATCTCCTATGAGGGCAAGGCGCTGGAGGATCCCTGGGTCGAGCCCGACGAGGACATGTTCACCCGCTCCGTCTCGCCCGAGAAGGCGCCGGACCGGCCGACCTATGTCGAGGTCGATTTCGAGAAGGGCGACGCAGTCGCGGTCGACGGCACCCGCCTGTCGCCGGCGGCGCTGCTGACCCGCCTGAACGAGCTTGGCGGGGCGAACGGCGTCGGTCGCCTCGATCTGGTCGAGAACCGCTTCGTCGGCATGAAGAGCCGCGGCGTCTACGAGACTCCCGGCGGCACCGTGCTGCTGGCGGCACACCGCGCGGTCGAGAGCCTGACGCTCGACCGTGGGGCGATGCATCTCAAGGACGAGCTGATGCCCCGCTACGCGGAGCTGATTTACAACGGCTTCTGGTTCTCGCCGGAGCGTCTGGCGCTGCAGGCGCTGATCGACCAGACCCAGGAGCGCGTGACCGGCACCGTGCGCCTAAAGCTCTACAAGGGCAACGTCACGGTCGTCGGCCGCAAGTCGCCGCACAGCCTGTACCGCCTGGACTACGTCACCTTCGAGGAGGACAGCGTCTACGACCAGCGCGACGCGCAGGGCTTCATCCGCCTGAACGCGCTGCGCCTGCGCCTCGGCCGCATGGCCGAAGGGTCCTGAGCCGGACCGAATTCGCCGGTGCTCCCCTCAGCCCGCGGGCAGGGGGGAGGCCCCGATCACCGGGGCGTGGAAGTGCAGCAGCAGCGCGTACAGCACGAGGGCGGCGAGGATGCGCGGCCATCCCGTCTCGCGTAGCGCGGCCCCCACGGACTGGCGGCCGGACAGGACGGCCGCAAACGGCAGGTTCGACGTCGCCGCCGCGAAGCTCTCCCAGGCCGGCCCCTGGCGGCGTGCCGACTTGGCCTCGATCAGCAGCGTCCCTCCCAACGCCAGCACCGCGAAAGTACCGAAGAACAATACCGAGGCGAGGTCGCCGTTCGGCACCAGATGGGCCAGCGCCCACAGGCCGATGCCCCACATCACGGGATTGCGCGTGACGCGCAGCATGCCGCGCACGCTCGATGCCGACAGCCGTTCCTGCTGGCCGACCGCGGTCGGATTGGGCGTGCTGACGCCTGCGACCAGCAGCACGAGCGAAAGCGGCACCACGAGCAGCGGGACCCAGGCCTGCCAAGGCGCCGTCCCCCATAGCGCGACGAACGGCGCGCGCCGGTAGGCCGCAACCAGCCATACGATCGCGGCCAGCGCGACCAGGGAGTACAGGGCGAGGAAGGCGCGCTCCCCCAGACGCGCGGCCAGCACGCTGCGCAGCGGCGTGCTCGACGCGCCGAAATGCGTGGCCAGCAGCACCACCGCCGCCAGGATCAGCGTCTCCATACCCCTCTCCGTCCGCTCGAAGACGTCGCGAGGCTAGCGCGTCGGCCGGCCGCACGGAACCGGGAACCGCTCCACCCGTTCCCCGGATGCGCAAACGGAAAAGAGGAGCGATGCATGGAGGAGACGGCCAGAGGGGCCGCTGGCATCGATGCCGCCTCCGAAGGGACGGGCCGCATGGCGGTGCCGGAATGGTACGACCTGTCGCTGCACTGGATAACGCTCGGCATCGAGACGGCGGGGATCGTCGTGATCGTGGTGGCGGTGGTTTCGGCGACGGCCATCTTCGTCGCAGCGCTGGCGGCCAGGCGCCGCGACCTCTCCTCCGCCTACCATGGTTACCGGACGCGCCTTGCGCGCGGCATCCTGCTGGGCCTCGAGTTCCTGGTCGCCGCCGACATCATCGGCACCGTTGCGGTCGACCCGACACTGCGCAACGTCGCGATCCTCGGGCTCATCGTCCTGATACGGACCTTCCTCAGCTTCTCGCTGGAAACGGAGATCGAGGGCCGCTGGCCGTGGAAACGGGGGCCGCGCGACGACAAGGGCGGCTCTTGAGCCCCGTCAGTAGCGCCTCGGCGGCCCGCCGCGCCCGCCCCGGCTGCCGCCCCCGGTGACGCCCCCGTTGAGCGCCAGCCACAGGCCGACCGCGGCGAGCAGGCCGATCAACGTTCCGCCGCCGCCCGAGCCCGCGAGGAACAGGCTCCACAGCACGGAGACGACGGCGCCGCCCAGGAAGGCGACCCAGGCCAGGGCGTCGGGATTGCGCCGCCGAGGGGGTCGGGGCTGGTTCGGCCGGCGGAAATCGTGGACGGACATGGACGGCTCCGGAACGTTGGCAGGGCGGACCCGTGTCAGAGCCAACCCTTGCGGCGGAAATAGGCGAGCGGAACGATGGCCGAGACCACCATCATCAACAGGGCGAGCGGATATCCCAGCGGCCATTCGAGTTCCGGCATCACCTCGAAGTTCATGCCGTAGATGCTGGCGATCAGGGTCGGCGGCAGGAACACGACGGCAACGACCGAGAAGATCTTGATGATGGCGTTCTGCTCGATGTTGATGACGCCGAGCGTCGCATCCAGCAGGAACCCGGTCTGGTTGGCGAGGAAGGCCGCATGCTCGGAGATCGAACGCAGGTCGCGCGTCAGCGTCTTCAGCAGCGCCTTCTGCTCCTTGCCCAGCCGGCCGGAATGCACCGCGACGAAATAGGCCAACAGGCGGTCGAGCCCGGCGAGACTGTCGCGCGTCTTGTGCGTAAGGTCGCCGACCTGCCCGATGCTGCGCATCACGTCCGTCAGCGCGGCCGGCCGGCCGGCCGCGCCGCCGTCGCGCCGGCCGGCCGACGTGGTCGGGTCGGCGACGAAGATGCAGCGGCCGAGTTCGTCCAGGCGTCCCCCGATCAGCTCCAGCACGTCGGCCGCACGGTCGATGATCGCGTCCAGAAGGTTCAGCATCGCCTCCTCGGGACCCGCGAGCAGGTCGGGCTGCCGGCGGATGCGCGCGGTGAAGGTCGCGACCGATTTCGGTTCGACGAACCGGACGGTGACGAGGAGCTTCTGGGTCAGTATGAACGTGATCGGTCCCAGCTCGGGATGCTCCGTGTCGGCGCGCGTGATGACCGGCGCCGTCATGTAGGCGGCAGGCCCCTCCGCGTAGAGGCGGCTCGAGACCTCGATCTCCTTCATCTCCTCGCGCGTCGGCGGCTCGATCCCGGCGACGGTGGCGACATGGGCCCGTTCGGCGTCGTCGGGATGCAGCAGGTCGATCCATACCGTGCCCTCGGGCAACGGCACGCCCGGCGCCAGCGGCAGTTCGACGACGGCACCGGAGGCCAGTCCATAGGCTCGGATCATCAGTCCCGCCCGAAGCGGTGGAGGCCGTGCGAGGCGCGGGCGGCAAGCACGGTGTTATGGAGCAGGCAGGCGATCGTCATCGGCCCGACGCCGCCCGGCACCGGGGTGATCGCCCCGGCGACCGCGGCGGCCTCGTCGAAGCGCACGTCGCCGACGAGGCGGGTCTTGCCGGGTTCGGCCGCGGGCACGCGGTTGATGCCGACGTCGATCACCGTGGCCCCCGGCCTTATCCAGTCGCCCCGGACCATCTCGGGCCGGCCGACGGCGGCGACCAGGATATCGGCCCGGCGGCATTCCTCCGGCAGGTCGCGGGTGCGCGAATGGGCGAGCGTGACCGTGCAGTCCGCGCCCAGCAGGAGTTGGGCCATCGGTCGGCCGACGATGGTCGAGCGGCCCAGCACGAGGGCGCGCAGCCCCGCCAAGTCGCCCAGCGCGTCGCGCAGCAGCATCAGGCAGCCGAGCGGCGTGCAGGGAACGAGGCCGGGCAGGCCCTGGGCGAGCAGCCCGGCGTTGACGGGATGGAAGCCGTCGACGTCCTTGGCCGGGTCGATCGCGCGGATGACGGCGGACGGGTCGATACCGGACGGCAGCGGCAGCTGGACGAGGATGCCGTGCACCTCGGGGTCCCGGTTCAGGCGGTCGATGAGCGCCAGAAGCGTCGCCTGGTCGGTGCCGGCCTCGAGCCGGTGCTCGAAGGAGCGCATGCCGGCTTCCAGGGTGGCGCGCCCCTTGTTGCGGACGTAGACCTGGCTCGCCGGGTCCTCGCCGACCAGGACCACGGCGAGGCCGGGCACCAGCCCATGCCGCTCCCTCAATTCGGCGACTTCCCCGCCGATGCGGGCGCGCAGGCCCGCCGCGAACGCCTTGCCGTCGATGATGCGTGCCTCAGTCATCTCGCCCTCGGTCGGTTCGCCGGCTCCCGATCGCGCCGAGGCGCGCTTCGATGCGTCCGGCCAGTTCCGCGGGATCGCCCGCGACGTGCAGGATCTTGTTGCGGTCGGTGGCTCCGGCGACGACGGCGACCGCCGTCCTGGGCACGCCCCACTCCTTCGCCAACAGCTTCGTCACCGCCTCGTTCGCCCGCCCGTCCTCGGGCGCCGCCGTGACCTGGACCAGCACGGCCATGGTGCCCTCGGCCGTCGGCCGAAGCCCGGCGACCGCGTTGCGCGACGCCTTCGGAGTGACGCGCGCGGCGACGCGGACGCCGTCCGGGACCACCCGGACCGGCCCGCCGCTCACATCCCGAACCACAACTCGCGCAGGAGGTTGCGCAGGAAATAGATCAGCAGGATCAGGACGACCGGCGAGACGTCGATGCCGCCGAGGTTGGGCAGCACGCGCCGGATCGGCGCCAGCACCGGATCGGTCAGGCGGTAGAGCATGTCGCCGATCATGTGGACCACCCGGTTATGGGTGTTGACCACGCCGAAGGCAAACAGCCAGCTCAGGACCGCGGATGCGATCAGGACCCAGACGTAGAGTTCCAGGACGGTGTCGATCAGGAGGAAAAGCGAGACCATGGGGACGGCGCTCTGGCTGCCGGAGTGCGACGCACCCTACCCTCCCGGCCCGGTACTGGCAAGCCTCCGCACCCCCTTTTGACGGCGGGGGAAACGCTTGACAGGATGTGCCCCGCTCACCTATATGCTGCGCCACAGAGCCTCGGCAATGCCGGGGTCTCCCGGACGGTGGGGCAGTAGCTCAGCTGGGAGAGCGTCGCGTTCGCAATGCGAAGGTCGGGAGTTCGATCCTCCTCTGCTCCACCAATCCCCTCGAAGAACCATAAATCCGCAGGCGGCGATATCATCCGCCTCCCAGGTGCTTCCGAACGGCCTCGGTCAGGTCCCTGTCGCGAAAGGGCTTGGTCAGAACGGGTCGCTCCCGGTGCGCTTCGGGCAAGCCGTGCATGCTCTGGCCGGTGGTGAAGACGAAGGGGATGCCGGCGGTCGCCAGACGGTCCGCAACCCTGTCGATGCGCTCGCCCCGCAGGTTGACGTCCAGGAAGGCCCCGTCGAACCCGCCCGCCTCCGCCAGTTCCAGGGCCTCGGCCAGCGATGCGGCCGTGCCGACCACCTGCATTCCGAGCCCCTCCAGCACGTCCTGCATGTCCATGGCCACGAGCGGCTCGTCCTCGACGACGAGGATGCGAAGAGATGTCATGGAATGGGCGTCGGTCACTGCGGCCTCGCTTTGGACGGGTCTTGCGAAGACCCTCCCGCACGTACGGGGCCCTTGGCAACCCCCTAGTGAAGGCCTGCCCTTCGGGAGTACCCTCGGGGCGTCATCCCGCGCAGCCGATGCAGGCCGGTACGGCCGCGCCGGGAGCAGGGCGCCCGGCCGCGGCTCCCGTCCGTTTCCGGCAGTCTAACACGCCTCCATGACCTCGCAGGACCGGGGTCCGTCCTCCGCGATGCCGGCCACTACCCGCGCCCGTGGAAAGCGCAGCGTCACCGTGGTGCCGGATCCGGGCGCGCTGTCGAGGAGCAGGGCGCCTCCGTGCAGCTCGATCAACGCCCGGGTCAGGGGCAGGCCGAGCCCGGTCCCGTCGTAGCGGCGCGTCCCGCTGCCGTCGGCAAGCCCGAACGGCTGCATCACCTGCTCCCGGTGCTCGGGCGCGATGCCGATGCCGGTATCTGCGACGAACAGGTCGACCGCGCCCTCGGCGCCGTGAACCACCCCGATCCGGACGACCCCGCCGGGCGGGGTGAACTTGATCGCGTTGGACATCAGGTTGACGATCATCTGCTTGAGCTTGCGGTCGTCGGCGACGATGCGCACGGGTCGGCGCGGCAGTTCCTCGACCAGGGAGAGGGCCGCCGCCGCGGCCCGCTCGCGCAGGAGGCGGACGCAGGCCGAGACGCAGGCGCGCAGATCGACCGCCTCCTCGTTGAGGGCGGTCTTGCCCGCCTCGATCCGCGCCAGATCCAGGATGTCGTTGATGACCGTCAGCAGGTGGCTGCCGCTGGCATGGATGTCGGCCGCATAGCTGAGATAGACGGGGCTGCCGACCGGCCCCATCATCTCGGCCTTGATGATCTCGCTGAAGCCGATGATGGCGTTGAGCGGCGTGCGCAGCTCGTGGCTCATGTTGGCGACGAACTCGGACTTGGCGCGGCTCGCGAGTTCCGCCGCCTCGCGGGCCTCCACCAGCACGCGCTCGGCCTCCTTGCACCTGGTGACGTCGCGCAGGATCAGCATCGTCGCGACCGGCTCGCCCCCGCCGGCGGGCGGCACGATGCTCGCCTCCACGGGGACGAGGCTTCCGTCCGGACGGCACGCCGACAACTCGACCGCACCGCGCCGCGCCCCGAGGTAGCCGTTCGCGGGTCCGCCGCAGGTGGACCGCAGCAGGTCGTCTAGATCCGCCCCGACCGCGGTCGCCGCCGGCCGGCCGAACAGCTGCTCCGCGGCACGGTTGATACCGGCGATCCCGCCGTCCGCCCCGACCATGACGACGGCATCGGTGGCATGATCGAGGATGGCGGCGAGTTGGCGGTCGACCTGCCCGAGGCGGCGCACCGCACCGGACCAGACCCGGTTGACCCGCCAGGCCAGCATGGCGATCAGGGCGCCGACCGCCAGCACCGCCGGAAGCAGGCGGGCGAGCAGCGCGTCGCCGGGACGGGACGGCTGCCAGACGAGCGTCGTGACCGGTTCTCCGTCGATCCCGGCGAGCACGAGCCGGCCGGCCCCGTCCGGGGCCGCGTGCGAGCCGACGAGCATAGGCCCGTCCAGCAGGAAGCGCGCACCGATGCGGGTGAGAACCTCGCGGTCGAGCGGGCGGGCGAGAACGAGGACGCCGCGGCGCCCCGGCTCGACCGCCAGCGACGAACCGGGTTCGGGCGTCAGCGGCGCCGCCACGACGAGTTGCGGTGCCCCGTCCAGCGCCATCACCGCGCGCCGCGGCACCACCGGCCGGGCAGGACCCGAGCGCGCCGTCCCTGCAAGGTCGAGGACCGGTGGCCCGAGACGGGTTTCCGCCGCCGCCGTTTCCAGCCCGCCCGCGACCATGGCGTAGACCGTCGCATCTCCGGCGTCGAGGACGAAGGTAGCACTGACCCCGGCGTTTTCGTGGAGATAGGTCCCGATGTTCCGGTCTGCCCAGGCAAGGTCGGTCCGGTCTATCAGGTTGAGGATCGACTCGTCCCACCAGGCGTAATCGACCGCGAGTTCGGCGAGCTTGTCCAACTCGGCGTCGATCGCCGACCGTGCGACATGGATCTGCTGGTCGAGAGCGACCTCGTTCTGCCCGCGCGCGGCGACATGGACGAGGGCCGTGATCAGCAGGCCGCCCGCGGCCAGCACCGCGACGGCCGGCAGCCGGAACCGCCGCCGCAGCCCGGCATCCGCCGCTCCGGCATCGATGCTCCAGCCGGGCTCCGACCGGGCCTCCGGCGAGGATGGCGTGACGCTCAGCATCCCGGCCCTCCCTTGCTCGAAACACGCCTCGCGGCGCACGACAAGAATATTAATCTCGTCGCGGCGATTATGGAATTAAATTATAAAAAATTTCGGGCGAATTCGGAGAGATCAGCCGGCACGCCGCAGATGCGGCGTCAGGCGCCACTCCACCGATTTGACGATGCGGGTGATCAGGAAGTTGACCAGCAGGTAGATCGCGCCCGCTATGATGAAGACTTCGAATACCTGAAAAGTCTGCGAGATGATGCGCCGGGCGACGCCCGTCACCTCCAGCAGCGTGATGGTGCTGGCGAGCGAGCTCGCCTTCACCATCAGGATGATCTCGTTGCCATAGGCCGGCAACGCCTGACGCATCGCGACGGGTGCGATGATCCGCCGGTAGATCGTCATGCGGGGCATCCCGAGCGCCTTGGCCGCCTCGACCTGGCCGAAGGGTACGGACTGGATGCCGCCGCGGATGATCTCGCCGGTATAGGCCGCGGTGTTGAGGCCCAGGGCGAGGACCGCGCACCAGTAGGCCTCGCGCAGGAAGGGCCAGAGGAAGCTGTCGCGCACCAACTCGAACTGGCCGAGGCCGTAATAAATCAGGAAGATCTGCACCAGCAGCGGCGTGCCGCGGAATACAAAGACGTAGCTCCAGGCAAGGCCCGACAGCAGCGGATGGTGCGACAGCCGGAGGAACGCGACGCCGATGGCGAGCAGCAGGCCGAACAGAAGCGACAGCGTGACGAGCTGGAGCGTGAGCGGCAGGCCGCCCAGCAGCCGCAACAGGACGTCGTAGATGGCGCCGGCTTCCATGGTTCAGGCCCGCCTTACGCCGCGGTTGGCATGCCGCTCGGCACGCTCGAAGCCGTAGGTGGAAATGGAGGTCATCGTGAGATACAGCACCGCCGCGGCCCCGTAGAACAGGAAGGGATTGCGCGTGGACCCGGCAGCGAGGTTGGCGGCGCGCATCAGTTCGGCCAGCGCCATGACGGAGATCAGCGACGTGTCCTTTAGGGTGAGCTGCCACACATTGCCCAGCCCCGGCAGGGCGAAACGCAGCGTCTGCGGCATCAGGATGCGCCTGAACAACTGTCCGCGGCGCATGCCGAGCGCCTTGCCGGCCTCAAGCTGGCCATAGGGCACGGCCATGATCGCGCCCCGGATCACCTCGGTCGAATAGGCGCCGCTGATCAGGCCGATCGCCAGCACGCCGACCAGGAAGGCATCGATCTCGATGTAGCCGGCGTAGCCGAAGATCCGGGCGACCCTCATCAGGGCGAGATTGGTGCCGAAGAACAGCAGGTAGATCACCAGCAGCTCGGGAATGCCGCGCAGCACGGTGGTGTAAAAGTCGGCGGCCACGCCGAGCACGCGGCTGCCCGAAAGCTTGGCCAGCGCGCCGAGCGTCCCGAATACCTGGCCGAGCAGGAAGCCGCCCACCGCCACGGCGACGGTCATGGCCGCGCCGCGGAGCAGCTCGTCGCCCCAGCCCGCGTCGCCGAACTTGAGAAGGTCCAGGAAATCCAACATGCGAAGGCGAGCCGGCATCCCGGCCGCCCCGTCTCCGGGGCAGCCGGTGCCTCAGGCCCGTTTCACTCCTTCATCGAGGCGTCGAAGCCGAACCACTGGGTGGTCATGCGGGCGATCGTGCCGTCCTCGGTGGCGGCCTTGATCGCGGCGTCGAACTTCTCGCGGAGCGCGTCGTCGCCCTGGCGCACGCCGACGCCGACGCCGATGCCGATCGGCCCGCCGGTGAAGCCCGGACCGAAGATCTCGACACCGCCCTGGGTCTCGATCACGGACCTCGTCGCCGAGCTGTCGGCCAACATCGCGTCGATGCGGCCCGACAGCAGATCGAGCGCGATGCTGTCGACCTTGTCGTAGGTCTGGACGTCGACGTCGGGCAGGTACTCCTGCATCATGTTCTGGTGCGTGGTCGCGACCTGAACGCCGACGGTCTGGCCTTCCAACGCCTTGGCGAGCGTGTCGAGCGCCTGCTGCTCCTCGGCGCTGACCTGGTTGTAGTCAACGCGGTCGACCGGGAAATCCAGCTTGAGCAGCGGGCTGTCCTTGAGCGCCGAGAACACGATCGGCTCCGTAGCGTAGGGGCCGGCGAAGCTGATCACCTGCCGACGCTCGTCGGTGACCGACATGCCGGCCATGATCGCGTCGTACCGTCCGGTGGTCAGGCCGGGGATGATGCCGTCCCATTCCTGCGCGACGATCTCGCATTCGGCCTCCATGCGCCGGCACAGGTCCTTGGCGAGGTCGATCTCGAACCCTTCGAGCTGGCCGGCGGCGTTGGTGGTGTTCCACGGAGGATAGGCACCCTCCGTCGCGATGCGGATCCGCGACCAGTCCTGGGCCGCGGCCGTACCCGCCGTCGCCAGCAGCGCCGCACCGGCCGCCAGGGCCGCAACGATCTTCTTCACTATGGTGGCCTCCTTGTTCTTGGGGATCTCGTTCTGGCCCGAACCGCGAGCCGGATCCGTTCCGGTCACAAGTTCATCATTTCCGGGCCGCGGTCAAGCCGGTCGGTACGTCGCCTAGAGATTGCGCGCGAGAAACTGGCGGCACCGCTCCGAGCGCGGATCGCCGAAAACCTGGTCGGGCGGCCCCTGCTCCTCGATGCGGCCCTCGTGGAGGAAGATCACTTCCGAGGAGACTTCGCGCGCGAAGGCCATCTCGTGGGTCACGATGATCATGGTCGAGCCCTCGTCCGCGAGCTGCCGGATCACCCGCAGCACCTCGCCGACCAGCTCGGGATCCAGCGCGGAGGTCGGCTCGTCGAAAAGCATCACCCGAGGCTGCATCGCAAGCGCGCGCGCGATGGCGACGCGCTGCTGCTGACCACCGGAGAGATGACCGGGATAGGCGGACTCCTTGTCGTGCAGCCCGACCTTGGCGAGCAGCGTGCGGGCGCGATCCACCGCCTCGGCGCGAGGTACGCGCAGGACGTGGATCGGAGCCTCGATCACGTTCTGGAGCACGGTCATGTGACTCCAGAGATTGAAGCTCTGAAACACCATGCCCAGCCGGGAGCGGATGCGGTCGACCTGGCGGCCGTCTGCCGGCCGGCTCCTCCCGTGGCGGTCGCGCTCCATGCGTATCAGCTCGCCGTTGATCCAGACCCTGCCCTCGTCGGGGATTTCCAGCAGGTTGATGCAGCGCAGGAACGTGCTCTTGCCCGACCCGGACGAGCCGATCATGGAGATCACGTCGCCTTCGTTGGCCCGCAACGACACCCCTTTCAGCACCTCGAGAGCGCCGAACCTCTTGTGCAGGGCCTCGACCACGACGGCGGCGGAGGGATCGGGCGATGGTATGTCGTCTTCCTTTTGGGCCGGAAATGCCATGCGTGTGGTGCCGTCCAGTCATGCGTCGACCGAAGGCTAGCCCGCACCGTCGGGCCGAGCCAAGTGGATTCTCGGCAAATCCCCTTTTCCGGGCCTCGGGCGGGAACGACGCCTGGACGGCTCGGTTTCCTTTCCAGAATGAAACGATCGGCACGGGACGCGATGACCGAGGATCCGGAGCCGGGAGCGAACCCGGGACGTGACGTGCCGGGTGGCGGCACGACGCGCAACACCGGAGGACGGCGTACCGGCGTCCGGGATGCGCACGGCCGGAACGCGGGCGGAAGCCCGCGGCGCTGGATCATCCCGCTCGCCTTCGTCCTGCTGCTGCTGGTCCTGCTGCTGCTCGCAACCGTTCCGGAATGAGGACACGCGATGACCGAAAGGACGATAACGGCGCTCTTCACCGACGACGCCGGGGCGCACCGGGCGGCCGACGCGGTTCGGGCGCTCGGTTTCGGCGAAGATCGGATGATGCTCGTCGCACGCGCGGCCCTCGCGTCCGGTCACCTCGGCCCAGGCGGCAACGCGAGCGCCAGATCGGGCGACACCCATCCCATGCCCGGCCCCATGCCCGGCCCCATGCCCGGCGAAGTCACGCCGGCCGGCACGCTGCTGGTCGTGCGGGCCGGCGCGGAGGACGAGGGCAAGCTGGTCGGCGTGCTGGAGCATCACCACCCCGACCAGATCACGAGCGAGGGCGCGGAGTACCATGCCGCGGGCTGGACCCGTTTCGACGAGGCCGCCGGAGCCTTCGGGGCGGTCGAGATCTCGGACGACCGGCTGGGCACCGCACCGGCCCGGCCGGCCGAAACCGCCGGGCTCGGCCGGGCCGGAGAGAGCGGGCGCGAGGCCGATCCGGCACCGGAACCCGGCAGTGCGGGCGGCGGGCCGCAGGCGCATCTCGAACGGATGCGCCGGAGCACCCTCGGCACGCCCGACCCGGCGCTCGACCGCGCTCCCGAACCCGCGCCGAACACACCGGCCGGCGAACGCCGCGCCCGGGGCCGCCAGACCCGCGCCGAACGGGATTCGGATCGGCAGAACCGGTAGGTGGCGCGGGCCCGGAGCCGGGTCTCATCCGCCCGTCTTCAATGCCTCGGTCTTCAATGCCTCGATGGCTTCGCGCAGGCGGGCGTGTTCGGACGACGCAGGGTCGAGCTGGGCGAGCAGGCGACCCCACAGCTCGGCCGCGTCCGCAGGCCGCCCGGCTTCGGCCGCGTCCTGCCCAAGCACGTAGAGGGCGGTCGCATTGGCGGGATCGACCTCCAGCGCCCGGCGCAACGCGGCAAGCGCCTCGGGCGGCGGCGGCCCGTCGGGCGCGGCATCGATCAGCGCCTCCGCGCGTGCGACCAGGACGTCCGGCCGGTCCGGGGCCGCCCTCTGCGCCCCGGCATAGGCCCCCAGGGCCTTCTCCCGGTCGCCCAGCACGCGATACGCGCGGGCAAGCCTGAGCCAGCCGTCGGCATCGCCGGGTTCCTCCGCGAGGCGGGCCGCCAACCGGTCGACCATGCCGCGGACCATCCCGGCCCGCTGCTCCGCCGTCATCTCCCCGGCAGCCTGCATCTGCTCGCGCGTCGGACCCGGCGCTGGCGCCGACGGCTGCGCGGCCGTGCCGGGCGACGACGGGTCCGGCATCACCGAGGCGACGTCGCGCCCGAGTTCGGTCGCGGCCTCGGCGATGCGCTGACGGACCATCCCGACCCAGGGCGCATCCGGCGGGCTCGCGCGCAGCAGCCCGCTCCAGCCCGCCAGCGCCGTCTCGAAGTCGCCGGCCTGCGCGCTCGCCAGCGCGAGATAGTAGCGCGCCCGCGGATCGTCGGGCACGCGCTCCAGCACGCCCTCGAAAAGGCGCCGCGCCTCCTCCGGGACGATGCCGCGATCGGTCCTCACCAGCGCTTCCGCGAAGGCGGTCGCCAGCCCGGGATCGCCCTGGCTGAGCGCGAGCGCCCGGCGATAGGCGTCGGCGGCATCGCGATGGCGTCCCATGCGGTCGTAGACCTGCGCCATCAGGACCCAGCCCTGGAGGTTTTCCGGATCGCGCTCCAGCTCCTGGCCCAGGCGGTCCAGCGCCTCGAGCACGGCCGGTGGGGCGCCGGCATCTTCCCGGGACGCGACCGGTTGCGCCGGCAGGTCGGGATGCCCGGCCGGAAGGTAGACCGCCAACGCCGCGAGCGGCAGCAGCGCCGCGATCGCTACCGCCGGCCAGCGGCCGGCCGACGTCCTCGACGGAGGCGCTGGAGCTTGCGGCCCGCGTCCGGCGTCGGCGGCGAGCATGCGCCGGCCGATCTCCGCGCGCGCCGCCTCGGCCTGGTCACGGTCGAGCAGCCCGCGGGCAACGTCGCGCTCCAGTTCCTGGAGCTGGTCGCGGTAGACCGCGAGGTCGTAGTCCGTGCGCGCGGCCGCCCCGCCGCGCGAGCGCATCAGCGGGTGGACGAGCAGGGCCACGGCGCAGGCCGTGAGCAGGGCCGCGAGGATCCAGAACAGCATGGCTCAGGGCTCTCCGCGGATCAGCTGGTCGAGCCGGCGACGCTCGTCCTCGCTCAAAGGCGGCATCTCCGGGCCGGCCCGCCGACGCCCGCGCAGGAACGCCGCGACGCCGGCGCCGGCGAGCAGCAGGATCGCCGCCGGGCCGAGCCACAGGGCGTAGGTCCCGGCCTTGAACGGCGGGCGCAGCAGCACGTAGTCGCCGTAGCGGGCGACGACGTAGTCGAGCACCTCGCGCTCGTCGTCGCCGGCGGCGAGGCGCTCGCGCACGAGGATGCGCAGGTCGCGCGCCAACGGAGCGTTGCTGTCGTCGATGGACTGGTTCTGGCAGACGAGGCAGCGCAGCTCGCGGCCGATGTCGCGCGCCTGCGCCTCGAGCGCCGGGTCGGCCAGCATCTCGTCCGGCAGCACCGCCGCGGCCGGCCCGGCCAACATGGTCCAGGCCAGCACGGTCCAGGCCAGCAGCGCGAAAGCGAGCATCCGCGCCTTCACCCCTTCAACTCCCGCAGGATCGGCAGGATCGTCGTCTCGAGGTCCTGCGGCATGATCGGGCCCACATGGCGGTACCGGATGCGTCCTTCGCGGTCGACGACGTAGGTCTCCGGCACGCCGTAAACGCCCCATTCTATGCCCACGCGGCCGTCACGGTCGGCACCGAGGCCGGCATACGGGTTGCCGTGCTCCTTCAGGTAGGCCGTGGCGTCGGCCGCCTTGTCCTTGTAGTTGATGCCGTGGATCGGCACTCCCCCCTCGGCCGCGATACGCATCAGCACGGGATGCTCGACCCGGCAGGGGATGCACCAGGACGCCCAGACATTGACGAGTTGCACCTCGCCCTTCAGGTCCGCGGTCTCCAGCCCACCCTCCGCCCCTTCGATCGACGGCAGGGAGAAATCCGGGACCGGGCGGTCGATGAGCGCCGAAGGGATCGCCCGCGGGTCGCGGGTCAGTCCGACCGCGAAATAGACCGCGACGACCAGGAACAGGGCGAGGGGAGCGAGGAAGACCAGGCGCTTCATGACGGCCTCACGGGACGGCCAGCCGGCGCCGCGCCGATGGTGCGCCGATCCTCAGCCGCCGGTCGGAGAGGCTGATGGCGCCGCCCAGCGCCATCACCCCCGCGCCGAGCCAGATCCACGGCACCAGCGGGTGGTGGTAGGCGCGCACGACGTGGTCCGGGCCGTCCCCTCCCGCCGCGTCCCGGCCGGCGTCCTCGCCCGGGGCCGAGGCCAGCACGAGGTAGAGGTCGGAATACCAGGTCGTGTGGATCGCCGCCTCGGTCGTCCCCATCCGCGCGACGGGATACCAGCGCTCCTCGGGATGCAGCGTCGTGACCGGACGGCCGTCGCGGGTCACGGTGAAGGTGCCGCGCGTGGTCGAGTAGTTGGCGCCCTGGCCCTGCTCGACGCCGTCGAAGCGCAGTTCGTAGCCGGCCAGCTCGACCGTGCCGCCGGGACGCAGCAGGACCACCCGCTCCTCGATCCAGGCGGCCGAGCCGGTCATGCCGGCGATGGCGATGCCGAGCCCGGCATGGGCGATCGTCGTGCCCCAGGCGGAGCGCGGCAGGCCGGCGGCGCGGCGCAGGCTCTCGGCGAGCGGCGCGCGGAACAGGCGGATCCGCTCGGCGAACTCCGTCAGCGCGCCGAAGAAGGCCCAGGCGGCCATCGCGACGCCGACCAGCGCCAGCACCGGCCCGCCCGTATGCCACCACAGCGCGGCGAGCACGCAGGCCGCCGTCAGCACGGCCGCCAGCTTGAGCCGCCCGAGTGCGCCGGCGAGGTCGCCGCGCTTCCAGGCGAGCATCGGGCCGACCGCGAGCGCGGCCACCAGAGGCACCATCAGCGGCACGAAGGTCGCATTGAAGAAGGGCGGCCCGACCGACACCTTGCCGCCGCCCACCGCGTCCAGGAACAGCGGGTAGAGCGTGCCCAGGAACACGGTCGCGGTCGCGGTCGAGAGCAGCAGGTTGTTGAGCACCAGCGCCCCCTCCCGCGAAACCGGCGCGAACAGCCCGCCGAGTTTCAAGGCCGGGGCGCGCAGCGCATAGAGCAGCAGGGAGCCGCCGGTCGCCAGCACGAGGAGCGCCAGGATGAAGACGCCGCGCTCCGGATCGACCGCGAAGGCATGGACCGAGGTCAGCACGCCGGACCGCACGAGGAACGTGCCGACCAGCGACAGCGCGAAGGTCAGGATCGCGAGCAGGATCGTCCAGCTCTTCAGCGCATCGCGCTTCTCGACCACGATGGCGGAGTGCAGCAGCGCCGTTCCGGCGAGCCAGGGCATGAAGCTCGCGTTCTCGACCGGGTCCCAGAACCACCAGCCGCCCCAGCCCAGCTCGTAATAGGCCCACCAGGAACCGAGCGCGATGCCGACCGTCAGCGACGACCATGCGGCCAGCGTCCACGGCCGGACCCAGCGCGCCCAGGCCGGGTCGACCCGGCCCTCGATCAGGGCCGCGACCGCGAAGGCGAAGGCGACCGAAAAGCCGACATAGCCCAGGTACAGGAACGGCGGGTGGAAGGCGAGACCGGGGTCCTGGAGCAGCGGGTTCAGGTCGTTGCCGTCGAACGGCGGCGGATCCACCCTGACGAAGGGGTTGGAGGTCGCGAGGATGAACAGCAGGAAGCCGACGCCGACCATGCCCTGGACCGCCAGCACGCGCGCGCGCAGCGTCGGCGGCAGGTTGCGCCCGCCGGCCGCCACCGCGGCGCCGAACAGCGCCAGGATCAGGACCCAGAGCAGCATCGAGCCTTCGTGGTTCCCCCAGACGCCCGTTACCTTGTAGAGCATGGGCTTCAGGGAGTGGCTGTTCTGGACCACGTTCAGGACCGTGAAGTCCGACACCACATAAGCCTGCATCAGCGCCAGGAAGGCGAGCAGGATCAGCGTGAACTGGCCGATCGCGGCCGGCCCCGCCACGTCCATCCACGCAGACACCCCGCGCGAGGCGCCCGCCAGCGGCAGCACGGACTGGACGATGGCCAGGAACAGCGCCAGCACCAGGGCATAATGGCCGAGTTCGGGGATCACTGCGATGCCTCGAGCGTCTTCACCCCATGGGGAGCCCCCGCGCGCTTCAGCGCGTCGGCGACCTCGGGCGGCATGTAGGCCTCGTCGTGCTTGGCCAGAACGTCGTTGGCGACGAAGACGCCGTCCGGGCGCATGCGCCCCTCCGCGACGACGCCCTGGCCCTCGCGGAACAGGTCGGGGACGATCCCCGTGTAGGTGACGGGCAAGGTGGTGGCCGTGTCGGTGACGCGGAACTCGATCGTCAGCCCGTCGGGCATCCGCCGGACGCTGCCGGCCTCGACCAGCCCGCCGAGGCGGAAGTTCCGCTCGCCGACCTCGCGCGCCGCGACGTCGGAAGGGCTGTAGAAGAAGACCAGGTTGTCTTCGAACGCGGCCAGCCCGAGCGCCGCCGCGGTGGCGAGGCCGAGGCCCGCGAGGCCGAGCATGGCCAGGCGACGCTTCTTGCGGGTCATGGGCTGCCTCCTTCGGCGCTCGGCCCAGCGATCGGCCCGGCCAGTGGCCCGGCGCCCGGGCGCGCCTTGCGGCGGCGCGGCCGGTTCTCCTCCAGCATGCGCAGGAGTGCTTCGCGCCGGCGCAGATCGCGCACGGTCGCGACCAGCAGGCCGGCCATCACCAGCGCCGCGATCCCATAGGCCGGCCAGACGAAGGCGGCATACCCGCCCATGGAAAGAAACTCGGCCATGTCTTCGATCATTCCGTCGGCCACGTCCGCAACCGGACAACCGTAACGGCCCCCAGATATGATCCGTCGCGTCCGCGTGCAATGCGGCAGCGACGCCGTGCCGCACATGGCCCGGGGAACCTGGCGGCCCGCCGGCATTATGGCGATCCCGGCCCGCGCGGACAAGGCCGCGCCCCTTGCCAGGAAACGCGTCGTCATGCATCTTTTTCATTCCTGCGGCGTTTACCGGGAAAATTTGCAGCTTTCTGCAGGACTGCCATGGACGACGTCCTCGATGCCTTCGCCGCGGCGGGCGGCCTCGTCCTGCATGCCGATCCGGCGTTCCTGGAGATCGTCTGGCTGTCGCTGCGGGTGACGCTCGCCGCCGTCGCGGCTGCGGCGGTGATCGGGCTGCCCGCGGGCGCGCTGCTCGCGATCGCGCGCTTCCCCGGCCGCGGCGCCCTCGTCGTGTCCTTCAGCGCGTTGATGGGGTTGCCCCCGGTGGTTGCCGGGCTCGTCGTCTACCTGCTGCTGTCCCGGTCGGGGCCGCTCGGCGAACTCGGCCTTCTCTTCACCCCGACGGGGATGGTGATCGCCCAGACGGCGCTCGTGCTGCCCATCGTGCTGTCGATCACGCGTCAGGTCGTCGAGGAACTGTGGACGGAATACGAAGAACACCTGCGCTCGCTCGGCTCCTCGGCCTTACGCGCGGTGCCGACCCTGCTTTGGGACGGCCGCCACAGCCTGGTCACGGGCATCCTGGCGGGTTTCGGCCGGGCCAGCGCCGAGGTCGGCGCCGTCCTGATCGTCGGCGGCAACATCGCCGGCGCCACCCGGACCATGACCACCGCGATCACGCTGGAGACCGGCAGAGGCAACCTCGCGCTGGCGCTCGGCCTCGGGATGGTGCTGCTGTGCCTGACCCTCGCCGTGAACATCGGGGCGCACCTCGTCGCACGCCTCGGCCGGCGCACGGCCGGATGAGGGACGGCATGCGCGCCCAGCCCTCGATCCTGCCCCTGCGCCTTTCGGGCGTGACGTACGAGGCAAGCGGCCGCCGCCTGATCGACGGGCTGGACCTCGAACTGGCCGGTCACGGGCGCCTGGTCGTCCTCGGCTCGAACGGTGCCGGCAAGAGCCTGCTGCTGCGCCTGTGCCACGGCCTGCTGCGCCCGACCCGCGGCTCGGTGGAATGGCTCGGCCCGGGGGCCGGCCCGGACGTCCGGCGCCATCGCCTCGTCGCCCAGCGGCCGGTGATGCTGCGCCGGACCGTGGCCGCCGACATGATCCACGCGCTGCACCTGGCGGGACTCGGCTGGAAGGCGCGTCGCGCGGCCGCCCGCTCGGCGCTGGCGCGCTTCGGGATGACCGACCTCGCCGACCGGCCGGCGCGCGTGCTCTCCGGCGGCGAGCAGCAGCGCCTGGCCTTGGCGCGCGCCTGGGCCCTGGGCCCGGAAGTCCTGTTCCTCGACGAGCCGACGGCCAATCTCGATCCCGCCGCCACCCGGGCGGTCGAGGCGATGATCGACGCCTTCCACGCCGAAGGCACCAAGATCGTGATGACGACGCACGATCTCGGCCAGGCCCGGCGGCTTGCCGACGAGATCCTGTTCATCGACCGCGGCCGGCTGGTCGAGCATGCGGGCGCCGCCGGCTTCTTCGAGGGACCCCGCACCCCCGAGGCCGCCGCCTATCTGCGCGGAGACCTGCCGTGGCAACCCTCGGGAGGATCGAGATGATCATGGCCGCACGCGTCGTCCTTGCAGCGCTGCTTGCGCTGGGGCCCGCCTCCGCGTCCCCGGCCCAGGAGCGGTTCATCATCGTCGCCTCGACCACCTCGACGGAGCAGTCGGGCCTGTTCGACCACGTCCTGCCGATGTTCGAGGCGGACACCGGGATCACGGTCCGCGTCGTCGCCCAGGGCACCGGGCAGGCGCTCGAGACCGGCCGGCGCGGTGATGCCGACGTGCTGTTCGTCCACGACACCCCGGCCGAGGAGCGGTTCGTCGCCGACGGCTTCGCTCCCCGCCGCCACGACGTGATGTACAACGACTTCGTGGTCGTGGGGCCGGCCTCCGACCCCGCCGGGATCGCCGGCGGGCGCGATGCGGTCGCGGCGCTCCGGAAGGTCGCGCAGGCCGGTGCGCCCTTCGCGTCGCGCGGCGACGACAGCGGCACGCACAAGGCGGAACGGAGGCTGTGGGCACTGGCCGGGGTGGACCCGACGGCGGCTCCGGGCGGCTGGTACCGGGAGACGGGGTCGGGCATGGGGCCGACCCTCAACACCGCGGCGGCGATGGATGCCTACGCGCTGGCGGATCGCGGCACGTGGCTCAGCTTCCGCAATCGCCGCGATCTCGGCGTCGTCGTCGAGGGCGACGGGCGGCTTTTCAACCAGTACGGGGTGATGCAGGTGAGCCCGGAGAGGCACCCGCACGTCAAGGCGGACCTCGCGGCCGGCTTCGTGGACTGGCTGTTGTCGGGCCGGGGTCAGCGGGCGATCGCCTCCTTCACGGTGGACGGCGAGCAGCTCTTCTTTCCCAACGCGAGCCGGAGCGGTTCGTGACCGCCCCGGTTCCGGAACTGATGAACACGCGCGAGGTCGCACGATACGTGCGTCTCAAGGAACGCAAGATCTACGACCTCGTCAGCCGCGGCCTCATCCCCTGCACCCGCGTCGGCGGCAAATGGCTGTTCCCGAAGGGCCGGATCGATGCCTGGCTGGCAGGGCAGGCCGAGGCCCCGTCTCGGCCGGCGCCGCCGCCGGTCATCGCCGGAAGCCACGATCCGTTCCTGGAGTGGTGTGCGGACGAGTCCGGCTGCGGGCTCGCCCTGCTCGGCGGGGGAAGCCTGGACGGGCTGGACCGGCTCGCGCGCGGCGAAGCGGTCGCGGCCGGCGTGCACGTGCTCGACCCGGCCACCGGAGACTACAACACGGCGGCGATAGAGGACCGCCTCGGCGGCAGGGAGGTCGTCGCCATCGAATGGGCGGAACGGGAGCAGGGGCTGGTCCTGCCGGCGGGCAACCCCCTCGCGGTCGCCGGGCTGCGCGACCTCGCCGCGCGCGGGGCACGCTTGGCTTTGCGCCAGCCGGGCTCGGGTGCGCGCATCCTCCTCGACCACCTGTTGCGCCTGGAAGGCCTCGCGCCGGACGCCTTCGAAGGCGCCGGACGGACGGTCCGCACCGAGACGGAGGTCGGCTTCGCGGTACTGGAAGGCAGGGCCGACGCCGGCCTCGCGATCCGGGCGGTAGCCAGCCGCCTGCGGCTCGACTTCCTGCCGCTCCATCGCGAGCGGTTCGACCTCGTCATGCGCCGGCGGGACTATTTCGAGCCTGCGATCCAGGCGCTGCTGGGTTTCGCCCGGACCGCGGCCGCCGCGCAGCGTGCGGCCGAACTCGACGGCTACGACGCGCGGCGGCTGGGCGCGGTGCGATACAACGCCCCCGACCGGGACGCAGCCCCACCGCCTCAGAACGTCTTGGCGCCGCTGACGGGAAGGAGGACCGCGTAGAGCGACGTCGTCGCGCAGATGAACAGGCGGTTGCGCTTGGCGCCGCCGAAACAGACATTGGCGACCCGCTCGGGCACTCTGGCGATGCCGACCAGATCGCCGTCGGGCGCGTGGCAGTGGACGCCGTTCGCCGCACTCGTCCAGAGATACCCGTCCTCGTCCAGGCGGAAGCCGTCGAACAGGCCGGCGGTGCACTCGGCGAAGACGCGGCCTCCGGACAGGCCGGGGCGGTCCTCGCGGACGTCGAACACCCTGATATGGCGCGGGTGGTTCTCGACATGCGTCGCCCCCGTGTCGGCGACGTACAGATGCCGCTCGTCCGGCGAGAAGGCGATGCCGTTCGGTTGTACGAAGTCGTCCGCGACGAGGTGGACCGCTCCCGTCGCGGGATCGGCGCAGTAGACGTTGCGGGACCCGATCTCGCTGTCCGCCCGCACGCCCTCGTAGTCGGAATCGATGCCGTAGCTGGGGTCCGTGAACCAGATCGTGCCGTCCGACCGGACGACGACGTCGTTGGGGGAGTTGAACCGCTTCCCCTCGAACCGGTCGGCCAGGACGGTCACGCTCCCGTCGTGCTCGGTGCGGGTGACCCGGCGCCCGCCATGCTCGCAGGTGACCAGCCGGCCCTGCCGGTCGACCGTGTTGCCATTGGCGTAATTGGCAGGCGAGCGGAAAACCGACACGGCGCCCGTCGTCTCGTCCCAGCGCAGCATGCGATCGTTGGGAATGTCGCTCCAGACCAGACAGCGATGGGCCGGAAGATAGGCGGGTCCCTCGGCCCACCGGCAGCCCTCGTAGAGCCTCTCGACGCCGGCACTCGTCCTGATCCGGCGCCGGAAGCGTCCGTCCAGTATCTCGAAATCATCCTCCGCCATCACCGGGCTCCTCGACGGTGTCACTTCTTTTTTGATAGCGCCATTCCGGCAAAGTCGCTACTGAAAAGATAGCGGCCGCCGACTCGGCCCGCAGTAGTCCCGCCTCACGTCGATGGAAGAAGGTGCAGCATGCGCATTCCCATGCCGGGTCAGCCAGTGAGGGGATCGAGGAGCGGAGCGCCCGTGATGGCGCTCCTCGACCTGCTGGGACGGCGTTGGGCGATGGGCGTGGTGTGGACCTTGGCGGAGACGGGACCCTGCAGCTTCAACCAGCTGCAGGATCGGTGCGAGAGCATCTCCCCGGGTGTTCTGAACACCCGGCTCAAGGAACTCCGGGCCGCCCGGCTGATCGAACGCCACGCCGGGGGTTACGCGGTTTCGCCCCGTGGCCGCGAACTCTACGCGCTGCTCGAACCGCTGGGCAAATGGTCGAAGGAATGGGCGGACGACGTCCTTTCGGCCGAAGCCGGACCCGAGTAGAGGGCCGCTAGAAGTCCGTCCGGGCCGCGACGAGATGCGAGAACACCAGGTCGGCGGGGTCCAGCTCGGCGCCGCGCAGGTCGGCGCCAGCGAGGTTGCAGTAGACGAGATAGGCGCCGCCGAGGCGCGCGCCGCGCAGGTCCGCCCCTCTCAGATCGGCCTCGCCGAGCCGGGCCTTGCGCAGGTCCGTCGGCCAGGACCGCCCGGTCCCCCGGCCGTCGGGTGCCAGCAGTTCGACCGAGCGCGCCGCAACGTTGCACAGCACGGCGCGCGTGAGGTCGGCCTCGCGCAGCGCAGCGCCCGATAGATCCGCCCCGTCCAGCCGCGCCTCGACCAGGCGCGACTTCGCGAGCCGCGCGAACTGCAAGCGGCAGCTCCGGAGATTGGCCTCGGTCAGGTCGCATTCCTCCATCACTGCGCCGCTCAGGTCCGTACCTTCCAGATCGACGCCGCGGAAGTCCTGGCCGGCGAAGGAGAGCGGGCCGCCTTGCGCGCCGTTGCTGCGGATCCATTCCGCATGGGCGTCCAGCGCCGACCGGAGCGCCGGCGGCAGCGTCTGCCGGCCCCGCTGCACGACCGCGTCCAGGAACACCGTGCCGTCGGTGTTCGCGTGCAGAAGGTCGACGTTGCGCAGCTCCGCCCCGCGCAGGTCGGCCCCCGTCAGGTCGGCGCCTGTCACCTTGGCGTTGTTGAGCAGCGCGCCCTTCAACCGGGCTCCGACCAAGCTCGCGTTGCTGAGGTCGGCACCGGTGAGGTTGGCCTTGAACAGGTTCGCGCTGGCGAGGTTCGCCCCGACCAGCTTGGCTCCCGCCAGTTCCACCTTCTCGAGATCGGCGCCGCGCGCGGATGCGCCCGAGAGGTCGGCCCCGCCGAGATCGGTCGGCCTGTCCTCGACCCGCTTGCGGTCGGCGACCCAGATCACGAGCTGGCCCGGCCTCAAGTCAGCCTTGTCCAGCTTCGCGCCCCGCAGGACCGTCCGCGTCAGGTTGGCGCCGCGCAGGTCGGCCCCCGTCAGCGAGGCTTCCGCCATGTTGGCCGAGGTGAGGTTGGCCCCGAACAGGTCGGACCGGTCCAGCACGGCGCGGACCGCCAGGCCGTGGCTGAGGTCGATGCCCGAGAGCATCGCGCCCGGCATGAACAGCCGGCTCAGGTCGCGACCGGCCATGCGCGCGCCCTTCAGGTTCAGCAGCACCCCGCCGGGGCGGCCTTCCAGATAGCTGCGGTGAAGGGCTATCAGCTTGAGGAGCTTGCTCGGTTCCATGGGCTGCGTGCTGTACACGGGCGCATGCAGGGACCATAGCAGTCACAATCAATTTATTACAACTTGCCTTGCATTCGCGTCACATGTCGTCCGCCCCCACATACCGTCCAGACGCAAAAAAGCGCCCGGCGGGCGAAGCCGGGCGCGGCGAGTGGTCTGGTTGCAACGCCATGCGAGATGGCGGTTCCCATGGTAACCGGGAATTCGTCCCGGAGGCATGGGTCCCGAAACGGATTTTCCCGCCGTGGCATTCCCGCCACGCCGGCATTCACCTTCAGCCCTGGACCTGGTTCAGGCGCAGGAGCTGGATCTTGCGCAGGGCGAGTTCGCTGCGCAGGCGCAGCAGCACCACCGTCGCGAAATAGGCCTTGAAGGCGAGCGCCATCACCATCAGCGGCCACAGCATGCTCGGATCGATCGCCGGCCCGCCCATGCGCACGACGCTGGCCGGCTGGTGCAGGGTATTCCACCAGTCGACCGAGAACTTGATGACCGGCACGTTGACGGCCCCGACCAACAGCAGGATCGCGCCGGCACGCGCTCCTCGCGTCGGATCGTCGAAGGCGTTCACCAGGGCCATGTAACCGAGATACAGGAAGAACAGCACCAGCACGCTGGTGAGCCGGGCATCCCAGACCCACCAGGTGCCCCACATCGGCTCGCCCCACAGCGAGCCGGTGACGAGGCAGACGGCGGTGAAGCCGGCGCCGACCGGCGCGGCGGCCTTGGCGAACAGGTCGGCGAGCGGGTGGCGCCAGACGAAGCCCGCAGCCGCCGCCGCCGCCATGCTGGTATAGACGAACAGCGCCATCCAGGCCGCCGGCACGTGGACGTACATGATGCGTACGGTCTCGCCCTGCTGGTAGTCGGCCGGCGAGGCGAAGAGCGCCAGATAGAGACCCGCCGCCAGCAGCAGCACGGTCGCCCCCGAACTCCAGGGCAGGATGGCCGCGGAAAGGCGCTGGAAACGGGCCGGGTTGGCGAAACGGTGCATGGAGGCGGCGTTCTCGTTGGGACCGCCGATCATATGCGAGCGTTGCGCGCCATTGCGAGAGGCGAAAGAGGCCGCCTGCGCCGATCGGTCGCGGCCTGTCCGTGCTCTACGCCGGCCCGCGCAGCGTGCGCCACAGGCAGACGCCGACGTAATAGGCGGTGGCGGCGAGCCAGGGCACCAGCACGATGACCGGCAGTTCGGGGTGGACCAGGAGCAGGATCAGGCTGGATGCCATCCAGACGACGGTGACCGCGATGTTGATGGCCATGAACTCGCGCACCCGGAACGGGTGCAGGAACTTCACCGTGGTGAAGGTCAGCGCACCGATGACGACCACGACCAGCGCGTTGACGAACCCGGGCCAGCCGAGAACCCAGAGATACAGCGCGACGACGTTCCAGATCGCCGGGAAGCCCACGAAGTAGTTGTCGCCGCTCTTCATGTGGACGTTGCAGAAGCAGTACAGCGACGTGACCAGGATGAAGGCGGTCAGGACCGTGCCGAACCCGTCGGGAAACAAGCCGAAACGGTAGAGGAAGATCGCGGGCACGACGACGTAGTTCAGGTAGTCGATGACGAGGTCGAGCACGGAACCGTCGAAATCGGGCAGCACGTCCCGCACGGCGGCTCGGCGTGCGAGCGTGCCGTCGACGCCATCGACGATCAGCGCTATGCCGAGCCATATCAGGCAGGCGGTCGCATTGCCGTCGATCACGGCCAGCAGCGCGAGCAGGCCGAGAACTGTGCCGCTGCCCGTGAAGGCGTGCACGCTCCAGGCCGACAGGCGGCGGCCGACGCTGTAGGTGGTGCTGCTGCTCACGGGCGGACGTCCTCAAGACGATCGAGTTTGTAGGCAATTTCCGGCCGGGATGGAAGGGGTCAGGCCCGTCGCTCGCGCAGCAGGTCGCGGATCTCCTCCAGCAGGACCTCCTGGCGGGCGGGGGCGGCGGGTACGGCCGGCGGCGTCTCCCGCCGCAGCCGGTTGACCTGGCGCACCAGGAGGAAGACCGCGAGCGAGACGATCAGGAAGTTGATCACGGTATTCACGAAGACGCCGTAGTTGATCGTCGGCGCCCCGGCGGTCTGAGCCGCTGCCAGGCTGGCGAAGCGTTCGCCGCCGAGGTTCAGGTAATATTCCGAGAAGTCCAGCCCACCGACGATCACCCCGATCGGCGGCATCAGGATGTCCCTCACCAGCGAGTTCACGATCGCCGTGAACGCGGTGCCCATGATGATGCCGACCGCGAGTTCGACGACGTTGCCGCGGGCGATGAACTTTCGGAATTCCTGAAGCAACTCGACCTCCTGAAGACGTGAACGTCGGCGGGCATTTCATTCCAGCGCCTGCCTGAGGGCCGCGGCCCCCGCGAGCGGGGCCAGCGGCAGCGCCGCCGCCAGCAATCCCGTCAGCAGCAGGAGCTGCGGACGCGCGGCGAAGCCGGCTGCGGCGGCATCGATCGCCCCCGCACCGAAGATCAGGACGGGAATGTAGAGCGGCAGGATGAGCAGCGAAAGCAGCACGCCGCCGCGCCGCGCTCCCAGCGTCAGCGCGGCGCCGATGGCGCCCACCAGCGACAGGGTCGGGGTGCCGGCCAGCAAGGTCAGCACCAGCACCGGCATTCCGTCGGCCGGCATGTTCATCAGCACGGCGAGCAAGGGCGAGGCGGCGATCAGCGGCAGTCCCGTGACCAGCCAGTGGGCCAGGGTCTTCGCCAGCACGACCGCCTCCAGCGGCGGCCCGCCGAGCGCCAGCAGTTCCAGGCTGCCGTCCTCGTAATCGGCCTGGAACAGCCGCTCCAGCGACAGCAGCGAGGCCAGGAGCGCCGCAACCCAGATCACCCCGGCGGCGATGCGTGCCAGCACGTTCGGCTCCGGCCCGACCCCGAACGGGAACAGCACGACGCACAGCACGAAGAACATGACCGCGACGAAGGCGTCGGCGCCCTGTCGCAGCGACAGCCGGAGATCGCGGCCGACCAGGCGCACGAAGCCCTTCACCACGCGTCCCCGTCTTCCGCGTCGTCCGTGTCCCAGCCCTCCGCCGGGAAACGGTCCAGCGCCAGCACGACCGCGCAGGGCAGGTCGATCTCGGCGTGGGTGGAGGCGACGACGATGCCGCCGTCGCTGCGATGGCGCGCCATCTCGGCCTCGAGCCGATGGATCCCGTCGCGGTCGAGCGCCACCGTCGGCTCGTCCAGCAGCCACAGCGGGCGCCGCACGGCGATCAGGCGGGCCAGGTTCAGCCGCCGCTTCTGCCCGGCCGAGAGGTAGCGTCCCGGAACGGCCTCGACATGGGCCGCCCCCATACTGGCGAGCGCGCCATGCGCCGCCGCCGCCGGGTTGGGGGCGCCGCCGAGGCCTGCCCAGAAAGCGAGGTTCTCCAGCGCGCTCAGCACCGGCTTCACCGCATCCTGATGGCCGACGTAGTGGACGCGCGCGCGATGACGGTCCGGTTCGTCCGCGATCGCCTCCCCGTTCCAGGCGAGCTGGCCGGAAAACGGCCGCAGCAAGCCCGCCATCAGGCGCAGCAGGCTGGACTTGCCGCTGCCGTTGGGGCCGGTCAGCAACAGCGCGCCGCCGGACGCGACCTGGAAGTCGAGGCCGCGAAAGACGAGGCGGTCGCCGCGCAGGCAGGTGAGATCGGTGCCGGAGAAGTCGGGCATGGGCGGGCGGTGGACGGAACGTGCCCGGTCCTATAGCACAACCGGAGCGGCCCGTCCGCCCGCTTCAGCCCGGCAGCACCACGATCCCCAGCAGCCGGCGCTCGCCGTCGACCACGGGAGCGCGGCGGATCTGACGCCGCTCCAGCTCGCGCGCCACATCCTCGTGACGGTCGCCCAGCGCGCAGGTGACGACGTCGCGCGACATGACGCTCTCGACGGGACCGGCGGGATCGGCGGCGCCGACGACGACCCGGACGATCAGGTCGCGATCGGTGACGATGCCCTCGACGCGGCCGTCCCGGCAGACCGGCAGGGCGCGGCACCCGTTCTCGATCATGATGGCGGCGGCCTCGCGTATGGGAGTCGCGGCCTCCACCGCCTCGATATCCCGCTCCATCGTCTCCGACACGTTCATCGGCATGCCTCCCGCAAAGGCCCGCTCACACAGGCGCCACCGGCCAGACCGCGACGATCAACGCGGTCCCGACCACGATCACGATGGTCGACAGCGGCAGGCCGAGCCGCCAGTAGTCCCCGAACCGGTAGCCGCCGGGCCCCATGACCAGGGTGTTGCACTGATGCCCGATGGGCGTGAGGAAGTCGCAGGCCGCGCCGACCGCGATCGCCATCAGGAAAGGGTCCGGATCGAGGTCCAGCCGCGCCGCCAACCCGACCGCGACCGGCGCCATCACCAGGACGGTCGCCGCGTTGTTGAGGAAGGGGGTCACCAGCATTCCCGTCACCATGATCATCGCGACCGCGGCGACGGGAGGAATGTAGGACGCCGCGATCGCCAGCCCGTCCGCGAGGATTTCGCTCGCCCCCGTCGTCTGCAGGGCCTCGCTGACCGGCAGCAGCGCGCCTAGCAGGATCAACAGCGGCCAGTCGATCGCCGCATAGGCCTCGGCCGCCGAAAGCTGGCCGAAAGCGACGACGGCGACCGCCGCGAGGAAGAAGGCGACCGGAACGGGCGTCAGGCCGGTCGCGACCGATACCATCGCGACCGCGAGGATGGCTGCGGGCAGCAGGCCCCGGCGGCCGCGGTGCAGGAGCAGGTCGTGCGTGGCGACGGGCTGGCAGCCGAGGGCGGGCAGCGCCTCCGAGATGGCGTCGGCGGGACCGCTCAGCACGACGAGGTCCCCGGCTTGGAATCGGGCGCGGCGCAGGCGCTGGCCGAGCGGCCGGCCGCGGCGCGAGAGCGCCAGCAAGGTGATCCTGTACCGGTCGCGCAGGCGCAGCGACTCCGCCGTGGCGCCGATCAGGGGGGATCCCTGCGTCACCACGGCCTCGACGGTGCCGACGCGGCCACGCCGGACGTCCGCGACCGCGTCGGCATCGTTGGCGGGCGTCAGTTCCAGGCCGGCCGCGTTGACGATGCGCTCCAGGGCGCGCGTGTCGCATTCGAGGACCAGGATGTCGTCGGCGAACAGCGTCCAGTGTCCCGACGGGATGTAGCGCCGCACCCTCTCGCGGATGATGGCCGCGACGGTGACGTCGCCCTCGGCCTCGTCCTCCAGCTCGCGGACTGTCTTGCCGACGAAGGGCGAGTCCGGCGGCAACCGCACTTCGGCACGGTAGTCGTCCACGACGGCCGGCGCTCCACCCGAGGCGCGGTTTCCCGGCAGCAGCCGCCATCCGACCGTGAGGAAGGCGATGCCTACGGCCGTCAACCCAAGCCCCACGGGCAGGAAGTCGAACATGCCGAACGGCGATCCGACCAGGTCTTCGCGAAGCTGCGAGACGATGATGTTCGGCGACGTTCCGATCAGGGTCATCAGGCCGCCGAGCAGGGAGCCGAAGGACAGCGGCATCAGCAGGAGGGAGACGGGCCTGCCGTTGCGCCGCGCGATCTGGACCGCCGCCGGCATCAGCAGCGTCAGCGCGCCGATGTTCTTCGTGAAGGCCGACATCACCGCGACCAGGCTCGCAAGCACGCCGACCTGCGCGCCGGTGGTGCGCAGGCGGGGCGCCAGGGGCCGCATGGCGGTGTCCACGACGCCCGAGCGGGAAACCGCGGCACTGACCACGAGGGCGGCGGCGACGATCACGACGATGTCGCTGCCGAACCCCTTGAATGCGGCTTCCGGAGGGACGACCCCGGTCAGGAGACCCGCTCCCAGCGCCATCAGCGCGACGAGTTCGTAGCGGATGCGGTCCCAGATGAAGAGCACCACCATGACGGCGACGATGCCGAACGCCGCGGCCTGGGCGAAGGTCATGGGCAGGCTTGGCGCTGGTCGGGAGTGCCGTCGGGCCAGGGGCCCGGCCGGTCGGCGTTCCCCGGTGTCCGGATGCTGACGTTCTGCATTCGCTCTTTCCCTGCTGGGGCGAGAAGCGAACGTCGAACCGGGGCTTCCGTTCCCGAGCGGAAAACGCGCCGTAGAAAAGAAAACGGCCACCGCGGGGGGCATGTGCGGTGGCCGATTCAGATCCAGCCGGGGCCAGGCTGGCGGCATCCCGAAATAAGGATGCCGTTGAAGGGCGGGTTCGGGATGCCTTGAGTGGCATCCACTGCGCTGTAGGGGCCCTTCCCCGGTGATAGAGATAGGTTTGAATAGTGGCGGAATTAAGATATCGGCGTTCCAGGCCTGGAGACGGGGAGCTTTTCCTGGGCTGGAACGGAGTATTTTAACGTTTTAAATCAACGCTTTAATCGAAGGTGGTTGGTACGTACACCTTGGTGGTACCGCCATTCCCCGGACTGCGCCGTGCAGGCTTTCGAAGACCGGTGTCGATCGGCGGCGTTCTACCACGGCCAGGGCGGGCGGCAAGCGTTAGGCACTGCGCGCGTACGCTTGCCGAGCGGTCCGGCGCCTTCGGCGGTATGGAGTACGGTGGACGCGGTTCTCTTCCCCTGCCCCGCGACGGCTTCGGGCCGAGTGCCGCAGGCCATGTCCGCATCTCGCTCGCGGCCGACGACGCGCCGACGACGGAGGCCGGGCGGCGCATCGTGAGGCTTGCGCGGGCGCTCTCGACGGAGCGTCGGGGAAGCGGGTGAAATTTCTCCATTCGAGCGTCGATTTTCACTTCCAAGCGGGGGGCGTCGAGGTTATATCGGACGTCCGCGCTAGCACGTGCCCCTGGCCCCCACGGTAGCATCCAAGTGGGGTTATGCAACGACGAACGCGTATCCCCGACCGTCCCTTCAGCAAGGCGGCGTCTTGGAGGCTACGATGTTTGATGTTGTCCCCGGTGGGCCGATGCCCATCCGCACGACCTCTCCCAGATCCATTCGATTGCGCAAGGGCGCGACCGTAGCCTGAACGGCCCGGTCCGTGCGGCAAGGCCGCACGCGACGCCCGCATTCCCCTGCGCCTCACCCGTCCTGCACCCTTGTTTCCTGGAGACTGGGATGAACGAGAAGATTGCTCGTTTCCTGGAGGAGCGACGACCTGCGACCCCGTGCCTGGTGGTCGACCTGGACGTCGTCGCGAACAATTTCGGCGCGCTCTCGCAGGCGCTGCCGGATGCGCGGATCTACTACGCCGTGAAGGCGAACCCCGCGCCCGAGATTCTGCGGCTCCTGGTCGAGCTCGGTTCCAGCTTCGACACCGCGAGCGTGCCGGAGATCGAGATGTGCCTTGCCGCGGGCGCGGATCCCGCTCGGATTTCCTTCGGCAATACCATCAAGAAGCAGCGCGACGTCGTGCGTGCCTTCGAGCTGGGGGTCCGGCTGTTCGCCTTCGACAGCATGGCGGAACTGGAGAAGATCGCCGAGAGCGCGCCGGGCGCCAGGGTGTTCTGCCGCATCCTGACCTCGGGCGAGGGAGCGGAATGGCCGCTGTCGCGCAAGTTCGGCTGCGAGCCGGCGATGGCGCGCGACCTGCTGCTCGCGGCCGCGCGCATGGGTGTCGAGCCCTGCGGCGTCTCCTTCCACGTCGGCAGCCAGCAGAAGGACCTGGCGCAGTGGGACGTGGCGCTCGCCCAGACGGCGGAGCTGTTCCAGTCGCTCGAGGCGGAGGGGGTCCATCTCACGATGGTCAATCTCGGCGGCGGCTTTCCGACCCGCTACCGCACGGACGTGCCGGCGACGGAGGCTTACGGCGCGGCGATCCGTGAGGCGCTGCTGCGCCACTTCGGCAACCGCATCCCGGAGACGATCGTCGAGCCCGGACGCGGCATGGTCGGCAACGCCGGCGTGATCCAGAGCGAGGTCGTGCTGATCTCGCGCAAGTCCGCCAACGACAACCGGCGCTGGGTGTATCTCGACATCGGCAAGTTCGGCGGTCTCGCCGAGACGATGGACGAGGCGATCCAGTACCCGATCACGACCGAGCGCGCCGGCGATGCCGAGCCCGTGATCCTGGCCGGGCCGACCTGCGACAGCGCCGACGTCCTCTACGAGAAGGCGGACTATCGCCTGCCCGCGGACCTGCGCATCGGCGACAAGATCGCGATCCACGCCGCCGGGGCGTACACCACGACCTACGCCTCGGTCGCCTTCAACGGTTTCGAGCCGCTGTCCCAGTACTACATCTGATCCGGGATCCGACCCCGGACCTGGCCTAGGAAACGGAACGGGCCGCGCCCATGGCGCGGCCCGTTCCCGTTCGGCGAGGTGTCGTGACGCGTCAGGCGCGCCAGAACGGCTTGCGGGCCTCGTTGTAGACGTCCGCGTCGCTCAGGCCGATGTCGCGCAGCATGTGCGTGTCGAGCCCCGCGAGCTGGCGGCGGCTGGCGGCGCGCTCCTGCCAGACGGACACGAGCTCGACGACGTGGCGGACGAGGTCGGTCGCAGAGAGGCCGTTCCCGTGCCCGGCGGCGCCGGTCGGATTCAAGACGGTAGCCATTTCAGTCCCTATCGGAAAAAACCGGCGCCCCGTCGGCACCGGCAGCATCGTTTTGCTGCGCTGCAATATAGGTTGAGCCGCCCCTTTCGAGAAACGCAGCGGGCACATGTTTGATATGTACAAAGCGCCTGCCTGGATCGAACCGGCGGGCTTTCAGGCGCCGCGGGGCTCCCTGGCGTTGACGAGATAGATGCCGGCCCCCACGAGCGCCATGGCGAGCAGGAACGCAGCCGAGATCCGCTCGCCCAGCAGCAGCGCCCCCGCAGCGGTCCCGAACAGCGGCGTCAGGAACGAGAAGGAGGACAGGCGCGCCGCGGAGTAGCGGCCGATCAGCCAGAACCACACGAGATAGCTGGCCGACGCCACTACGACGACCTGATAGGCGAGGCCGAGCAGCGCCTCGCGCGTGGACGCCAGACGAGGCTCGACCACTTCGCCCAGCAGGGCCGAGACGGCGAACATCAGCGGAGCCGACCACAGGAGCTGGTGGAACAGGATGCGCTCGGGGCCGACGCGGGTCAGCCGGGTGGCTTTGATCAGCACCGTGGTCGCTCCCCAGAACACGGCAGCGGCGAGCACCATCGCGTCGCCGGCCAGCATGGCGGCGTCGGGCACCGTCAATCCGTCGGCGAAAGCCAGGACGACGCCCGCGAAGGCGCACAGCAGCCCGATCCACTGCAGGCGCCCGATCCGCTCGCCGGGAACGAAGAGATGGGAACCCAGCGCCACGACGAAGGGCGCGGTGTAGAGCAGGACCACGGCGCGCGACGCCTGGGTCAGCGCGAGGCCGGCATAGAGCAGCACGAACTCGATCCCGAACAGGATGCCGGCCAGGACCGCGACCGTCAGCATCCCCTCCATCGCGAACGGCCTGATGCCGCGCCAGGACGTCCAGGCCCATACCAGCATCAGCGCACCGACGGAGCGCAGCCCGGCCTGGAGCACCGGCGGGATGCCGGCCGCGGCCACCTTGACCGCCACCTGCTGCAAGCCCCAGGACGCGCACAGCAGGACCAGCAGCCCCATCGCCAGCCCGTCCAGCGCCCCGTTGCGCACGCCCCCCGACGACATGCCGCCCGTGTCCGGGTCAGCGCAAGGCGCGGGCGAGGCGCGACATCGCGTCCTCCAGCCGTTCTGGCGAACTGGCGAAGCACAGGCGCAGATGCCCCTCCCCGCCCTCGCCGAACGCTGCGCCGGGTGCAAGTCCGACTCGGGCCTCGTTGACCAGGCGTCTGGCAAGCGCGACGCTGTCCGTCGCCCCCTCGACGGAGAAGAAGGCGTAGAAGGCCGCCTGCGGCCGCGTCAGGCGCACGCCGGGCAGGTTCTGCAGCACGTCGCAGACGATGTCGCGGCCGCGGCGCGACCGCTCCACCATCTCGACGACGAAGGAGTCGCCGTGGTCCAGCGCCGTGACCCCGGCCATCTGGATGAAACCCGGCACGCCGGAATTGTTGAACTGGACCAGCTTCTCGTAATGGTCTCCGAAATCCGGCGGCGCCACGACCCAGCCCAGGCGCCAGCCGGTCATGGCCCAGTTCTTGGAAAAGCTGTTGAGCACGAGGACGCGGTCCTCGGGCTCGATCACGTGCAGCATCGTCGGCGCGTGGGGCGCATCGTAGACGAAGCGCGAATAGACCTCGTCCGACAGGATCCAGATGCCGTGCCGGCGCGCGAACTCGAGCAGCGCCCGCATGTCGTCCAACGGCATCGTCCAGCCGGTCGGGTTGCCTGGCGAGTTGATGAAGATCGCGCGCGTCCTCGGCCCGCAGGCATCGAACAGCCGGGCCGGATCGAGATGCCAGCCGGCTTCCCCGTGCTCGAGGCCCACGCTGCGTACGGCGCCGCCCAGCACCTTCACCGCCGAGAAGATGTTCGGCCACACCGGCGTGACGACCACGACCTCGTCGCCAGGGTCGACGATCGCCTGGAGCGAGATCATGATCGCGGTCATGCCCGAACCGTGGACGGTGATCCGGTCCGCGCCGAGGCGCACGCCATAGACACGCTCGTGATAGCGCGACAGCGCCTCGCGCAGTTCCGGCATGCCGCGGCAATAGGTATAGAACACGTGCCCGTCGCGCATGGCCCGGTCGCAGGCATCCACCACGAAACCCGGCGTCGGCATGTCGCCCTCGCCGAACCACAGCGGTGTGACGTCGCCGCGCGCCCGGCCGTAGAGGGCGAGGTCGGCGATGAGGCTGTTGGGCAAGGCCTCGATGGCGGGACGATAGCTCATGCGCGTGCTCGCTCGGATCCGTGGCGGTCGATGCAGGAGCGTAGCGCAGTTGCCGGCCCCATATAAGGCCGGCCGGACGCGGGCCAGGGAAACGAAGGGTTGCGTCCGGCGCAGGGCAAGCCACACCGACGTGTGTTCGACGACGGAGGAGATGAATGGAAACCGAGATCCACGAGGGCGGCTGTCTGTGCGGGGCGGTCCGCTACCGGGCCCAAGGCGTGCCCGCCTCGACCAATCTCTGCCATTGCACGCAGTGCCGGCGCCAGACCGGCTCGGCGATGCCTGCCTTTGCGACCTGGCCTCGGGACCAAGTCGAGCTGCTGCGGGGCACGCCCGCCGCCTATGCCGCCACGCCGGCCGCCGAGCGCAGCTTCTGCGCATCCTGCGGTTCGACGCTGTTCTGGCGCAGGCACGCGTCCGGCGACGTCGACGTGTTCCTGGGCACCCTCGACCGGCCGGAACGCATCCGCCCGCCCGATTTCGAGTTGTGGACCGTCCACCGCCAGCCCTGGGTGGCCCCGGTGCCGGGCGCCACCCAGCGCCGCGAGGGAATGTCGGAGGACTGAGGAATGGAAACGGCCCTCTCGCGCGACGGCGCGGGAGAGGGCCGGGAAGGACCGGCTCAGACCGCGACCTGGAACTCGGCCTCGGTCTTGACGCGGATCTCGTCGACGGTGACGCCCGGCGCGAGCTCGATCAGCTTCACCCCGCCGTCGCCGTGCTTGTCGATCGTGAACACGGCAAGCTCGGTGATCAGCAGGTCGACGACCTTGGCGCCGGTCAGCGGCAGCGTGCACCCCTTCAGGAACTTCGGCTCGCCGTCCTTGGCCGTGTGCTCCATCACGACGACGACCTTCTTGACCCCGGCGACCAGGTCCATGGCGCCGCCCATCCCCTTGACCATCTTGCCGGGGATCATCCAGTTGGCGAGGTCGCCGTTGCCGGCCACCTGCATCGCGCCCAGGATCGACAGGTCGATGTGACCGCCGCGGATCATGGCGAAGCTGTCGGCGCTGCTGAAGTAGCTGGTCTTCGGCAGCTCCGTGATGGTCTGCTTGCCGGCGTTGATGAGGTCCGGGTCCTCGTCGCCCTCGAACGGGAACGGGCCCATGCCGAGCATGCCGTTCTCGGACTGGAGCGTCACCTCCATGCCCTCGGGTATGTAGTTGGCGACCAGCGTCGGGATGCCGATGCCGAGATTGACGTAGAAGCCGTCCCGAAGCTCCTTCGCGGCGCGCGCCGCAATCTCCTCGCGAGTCCAAGCCATGGTCGTGTCTCCTCGTCTTGCGGTCAGGCCCGCTTGCGGACGGTGCGCTGCTCGATGCGCTTCTCGTAGCCCCGGCCCTGGACGATGCGCTGGACGTAGATGCCGGGCGTGTGGATGTGGTCGGGATCGAGTTCGCCGGGCTGGACCAGGACCTCGACCTCGGCGACGGTCGTGCGGCCGGCCGTCGCCATCATCGGGTTGAAGTTGCGCGAGGTCTTGCGGAACACGAGGTTGCCCTCGGTGTCGCCCTTCCAGGCCTTCACGATCGACAGGTCGGCAGTCAGGCCGCGTTCCATCACGTAGGTCTCGCCGTCGAACTCGCGCACCTCCTTGCCTTCCGCGACCAGCGTGCCGACGCCGGTCTTGGTGAAGAAGGCCGGGATGCCGGCGCCGCCCGCGCGGATGCGCTCGGCGAGCGTGCCCTGCGGATTGAACTCCAGCTCGAGCTCGCCCGACAGGTACTGCTGGGCGAAGGTCTTGTTCTCGCCGACGTAGGAGGAGACCATCTTGCGGATCTGGCGGGTGTCCAGCAGCTTGCCGAGGCCCCAGCCGTCGACGCCGCAGTTGTTGGAGATCACCGTCAGCCCCTTGACGCCGCTCGCGACGAGCGCGTCGATCAGGTTCTCCGGAATGCCGCACAGGCCGAAGCCGCCGGCCATGATCGTCATGTCGTCGAACAGAAGGCCGTCCAGGGCGCTCTCGGCGTCGGCGTAGACCTTTTTCATCCCTCGTTTCCCCTCTTCTTCCACGGGCCGGGCGGGCTTGCCCTTGCTTAGGACGGTGCCGGGCACGGTGTCAATCGGCACCGGCGCGCGTTCGCCCTCCGGGACCGGTTGCGCCGCCCGCCCCGCGGCGTGTAGACAGGCCGGATCCGCCGACGGGAATCCTGCTGCTCCTGATGATCGACCTCGTGGTCACCTCCGCCGTGGCGCTGCTGGTCACGATCGACCCGATCGGGATCGGCCCGGTCTTCGCGGCGCTGACGCGCGGCTCCGACCCGGCGCATCGCCGGCGCATGGCGGTCAAGGGCGTCCTGATCGCGGCGCTGATCCTTTTCGTCTTCGCCTTCGGCGGCGACTTCCTGCTGCGGGCTCTCGGCATCGGCTTCCCGGCGTTCCGGATCGCGGGCGGCATCCTGCTGCTGCTGCTCGCGGTGGACATGGTGTTCGCGCGGCCCTCCGGCCTGCGCTCGACGACCGAGAGCGAACGCGAGGAAGCGACCCACCGGCAGGACATCTCGGTGTTCCCGGTCGCGATCCCGCTGATCGCCGGACCGGGCGCGCTGACGACCGTCGTCTTGATGATGGGACGGGCGGGAACGGACCCGCTGCTCGCGGCCGCGGTGCTCGGCGTGCTGGCGGCGGTGCTGGCCGCCACGCTCGCGGTGCTGCTGGCGGCCGGCGCGATGACGCGGCTGCTCGGCGTCACGGGAACCAACGTGATCAGCCGGGTGCTCGGCATCCTGCTGGCGGCGCTCGCCTGCCAGTTCGTGATCGACGGGCTCCTCGAAAGCGGGATAGCGGGATGAGACCGACGATCGGCCTGGATGGCGACGACACGCTCTGGCACAACGAGACCCTGTTCTCAATGACCCAGGAACGCTTCCGCGCGATGCTCGGCGAGCATGTCCGGGGGACGGAGGTCGACGACCGGCTGCTGGCGACGGAGCGGGCGAACCTGCGACTGTTCGGCTACGGCATCAAGGGCTTCGTGCTGTCCATGATCGAGACGGCGGTCGAGGTGACCGAGGGCCGCATCCCGGCCGCGGACATCCACCGCCTGATCGAGTTCGGCAAGGAAATGCTGCAGCACCCCGTGGAGCTGCTGGACGGCGTGGCCGACACGGTCGAGGCGCTGTCCGCCGCCGGATGGGACCTGATCCTGGTCACCAAGGGCGACCTGTTCGACCAGGAGAGCAAGTTCGCGCGCAGCGGCCTGCTCGCCCATTTCCGC
>NZ_DASYHS010000161.1:0-11797 GCF_035998295.1 Arenibaculum sp.
GGAGCGCGACGTCCTGCGAGGCCGCCGGGACGCCGACCTGCGCCTGCGGCTGGAGATGCTGCGAACGGCGGGCGGCCCCGGCCCGCTGCACCAGATCCGCCAGCAGGCCCGCCAGTGGCGCCGCCAGCTCGGC
This sequence comes from Arenibaculum sp., assembly GCF_035998295.1. Taxonomy (NCBI): domain Bacteria; kingdom Pseudomonadati; phylum Pseudomonadota; class Alphaproteobacteria; order Rhodospirillales; family Azospirillaceae; genus Arenibaculum; species Arenibaculum sp. The sequence goes on from NZ_DASYHS010000161.1 coordinate 134, forward strand.
ATCGGCCAGTCGGGCGGGCACTCCGGGAGCGGGCAATCTGGAAGCAGGCCGGGCGACGGCAGGCCGGAGGATGCGGGCCTGCTGCTCGCCCTGGCCTATCCCGACCGCATCGGCCAGCGTCGGCCGGGCGGCGAGGCCACCTACCGCCTCGCCAACGGCCGCGGCGCCTTCTTCGCGGAACCCGACCCGCTCGGCGGCGAGCCGTTCCTGGCGATAGCCGATCTCGACGGCGACCGGCGCAACGCCCGCATCCGCCTCGCGGCCCCGATATCCAGGGCCGAGATCGAGACTGCCTTCGCGGACGCGGTCCGGACCGTCGCGTCCGTGGAGTGGGACGCCCGCGAGCAGGCGGTGCTGGCGCGCCGTCGGCAGAAGCTGGGCGAGCTGGTCCTCGCCGACCAGCCGCTGGCGGACGCGTCGCGCGACCGGATGGCCGCGGCCGCGTGCGAAGGTGTGCGCCAGCTCGGGCTGCACGTCCTGCCCTGGACCCGCGAGACCGAGGCGTGGCGCGCCCGCGTCGCCTTCATGCGCCGGCTGGACGGCCCGGAGGCGGGCTGGCCCGACACGTCGGACGACGGGCTGCTCGCCACGCTGGAGGAGTGGCTGGCGCCGTTCCTGGGCGGCGTGACCCGGCGCGCGCATTTCGCGCGGGTCGACCTCGCCGTGGCGCTGGCCGCCATGCTGGACTGGCAGCAGCGCAAGCGCCTGGACGAGCAGGCGCCCACCCATGTCCAGGTGCCGAGCGGCTCGCGGGTCGCGCTCGACTACGGGTCGGGCGAGGTTCCGGCCCTGCCGGTCCGGCTGCAGGAGATGTTCGGGACCGAGGCCACGCCGGCGATCGGCGGCGGGCGCGTCCCGCTGGTCCTGCACCTGCTGTCGCCGGCACACCGGCCCGTGCAGGTGACGCGCGACTTGGCGAGCTTCTGGGCCAACGCCTACAAGGCCGTGAAGGCCGACCTCAAGGGCCAGTACCCCAAGCATCACTGGCCCGACGACCCGCTGAAGGCGGAGCCGACCAGCCGGGCCAAGCGGCGGGGGAGCTAACTTCCGTCCGGTTCCGGTTGCGCACCTGCCGCCCGATGATGTTTATGCCTCCCCAAAGGGGTTGATGGAGAACCATGCCATGCGCCGCATCGTCGTCACGGGCCTCGGCGTCGTCTCGCCGCTGGGCTGCGGCACCCAGGCCGTCTGGGAGCGCCTGATCGCCGGCCGCTCCGGCCTGCGGCGCCTGCCGGAGGAGGTCGTGCCCGACGTCCCGGCGAAGATCGGGGGCGTCGTTCCCGGCCGCGCGGAGGACCCCGAGGCCGGGTTCGATCCCGACGCGGCGGTCACGCCCAAGGACCAGAAGAAGATGGACCGCTTCATCCAGTTCGCGATGGCGGCCGCCGACGAGGCGATCGCGCATTCGGGATGGGCGCCGGCGACCGACGCCGCGCGCGAGCGCACCGCGACGGTCATCGGGTCCGGAGTGGGCGGGTTCCCGGCCATGGTCGAGGCGGCCCGCATCGTGGCCGACAGGGGTGCCCGGCGCCTGTCGCCGTTCACCGTGCCCTCATTCCTGGTCAACCTCGCCGCCGGCCAGGTCTCGATCCGCCACGGCTTCCGCGGCCCGCTCGGAGCGCCGGTGACGGCCTGCGCGGCGAGCGTGCAGGCGATCGGCGACGCCGCCCGGCTGATCCGCGCCGGCGAGGCCGACGTCGCGCTGTGCGGGGGCGCCGAAGCCTGTATCGACCGGGTCAGCCTCGGCGGCTTCGCCGCCGCGCGCGCGCTGTCCACCGCCTTCAACGACGCCCCCGAGACCGCGTCGCGCCCCTTCGACCGTGCGCGCGACGGCTTCGTGATGGGCGAAGGGGCGGCCATGCTGGTGATCGAGGCCCTCGACCATGCCGAGGCCCGCGGCGCCCGGCCGATCGCCGAGCTGGTCGGCTACGGCACCAGCGCGGACGCGCACCACATGACGGCCGCGCCGGAGGACGGCGAAGGCGCGCAACGCGCCATGCGCCTGGCCCTCGCCTCGGCCGGGGTCGCGCCGGCGGACATCGGCTACCTGAACGCGCACGCGACCTCGACGCCGGTCGGCGACGCGGGCGAGATCGCGGCCATCAAGGCCGTGTTCGGCGACGCGCCGGGGCTCTCGATCTCGTCGACGAAGTCGGCGGTGGGCCACCTGCTGGGTGCGGCGGGCGGCATCGAGGCCCTGTTCACGATCCTGGCGCTGCGCGACGGCGTGCTGCCGCCGACGCTGAACCTCGACGACCCGGACCCGGCCGCGGCGGGCCTGGACCTGATCGGGCCGGCGGCGCGCGAGCGGCGCGTCGACTACGCGCTGTCGAACGGCTTCGGGTTCGGCGGCGTCAACGCGTCCGTGCTGTTCCGGCGCTGGCAGGGCTGAGGGTCAAGCGCTGAGGGTCAAGCGCTGAGGGTCAAGCGCCCCGGGAGATGACCTCGGGCTCGCGCACGATCCGTTCCGTCCCGTCGAGCACGGACCGGATCCGGTACTGGGCGTCGCCGCCCTCGTCGGCGGGCAGGAGGCGTTCGACCTTGTAGTCCCGGCGCGCCGCGTCGCGGCCGATCTCGCGCTTCGCCGGAAACTGGACGATCTGGCCGACACGGAACGCGTGCTCGGTCATGCCGCCGCTGCCGAGCGCCCGGTCGGTCGACCCCCGCACGACCAGGGGCGCCGGCTCGGCCGCCGGATGGTCGGGAGCGGCGGCCGGCTTCGCTGCCTTCTTCGCCACCTTCTTCGCCGGACCCGAGGTCGCACGGCGCGAGGTCATCTCCGCCTCGATCGAGGGAAGCAGGGCGGTCGCATTCTGCTGCTGCTGCGGAGAGCCGCGCCGCACGAGCCGCTGCGCGTTGTCGCGAAGGGCGGCGAGGTCTCCGTCGGTCATGCCGGGGAGCTTCGCTGGGTACGTCATCGGTCATCTCCTCAACGGTTCGGCCCCGGATCGCCGGGGCCCAAAAATAAAATGGGGCGGCCGCAGCCGCCCCATCGGCATCGGCCGATCTCCGCAGCGCTCAGAGAGCGCGCAGGTTCTCGGCAGAGACCTTGCCGCGGCGCGGGTCGCGCACGGCTTCGAACGAGAGCTTCTGGCCCTCGTTCAGGTTGCCGATCCCGGCACGCTCGACCGCCGAAATGTGGACGAAGACGTCGGCAGTGCCATCATCCGGCTGGATGAAACCGAAGCCTTTGGTCGAGTTGAACCACTTCACGGTACCAGTAGACATGGATTTCTTCCCTCATGAGGGATTGCCCAGACACGACATTGTGAAAGAGCATCAATTCACTTCGGAAGCATATCCTGCCCATCGCTGGACCGGAGAACATGGCCGAGAGCAACATTGACGGAGCCACTTTGACGGCTTCAAAGATGGCTTGCAAGGCCGATTTAAGGTTTTTCTCCGATGGACTTATCCTTTCGTGGTAGTGGAAAAACGGAGTCGGAAGCGCCATGCGCGACTCCCGAAAATGCTGCTTTAATCCGACCTTAACCATGGAGACGGAGAGTCCTGGCCGGGCACGCGAGCCGTGCCCGCCGAGCCCTCCCAGGTGCCTCCATGTCCGACGCCACCGTCGCTACGCCCCTCCCCCCGTTCCCGCCCGAACCGACCCGCCTCCCGCCGCCGGCCGGACGCCCCGGCCCCTTCGCGATCTACCGTCGCGCCTTCGGCGAGGTCCGGACCTACTGGCCCCACCTCGCCGCCGTCCTCGTCCTCGGCCTGGCCTGGATACCGATCGCGCTGCTGCTGCCGCTGCCGGTCAAGATCGTCGTCGACAGCGTGCTGGGCAGCGAACCGCTGCCCGGGCCGCTCGCCGCCTGGCTGCCCGGCCTCGCCGACGAGACCGTCCTCGGGCTCGCCGTCGCCCTGGCGGTGGTGTTCGCCCTGCTCCAGGCCGGCTGGGGCTTCGCGGACTGGCTGCTGCGCGAGTGGGTCGCCGAGCGCATGGTGCTGGAGTTCCGGGGGCGGATGTTCCTCCACGGGCTCGGCCTGCCGGTGCTGGACGACGCCCGCGGCAGCTTCGACACGACCAGCCGCATCAGCCACGACGCCCCGGCGATCCAGTGGACCGCGCTGTACGGCGTCATCCCGCTGGTCGTCTCCTGCGCCTCGCTGCTGGGCGTGATCGCGGTGACCGCGGCGCTGAACGCCAAGCTGGCGGCCGTGGCGCTGGTGACGGCGGTCCCGATGATCCTGCTGGTCCATGCCAGCCAGAAGCGGCTGCGCGAGGGCTGGCACGGCGTGCGCGAGGCCGAGACCGACAGCCTGTCCGTCGTCCAGGAAAGCTTCGGCGCGCTGAGGGTGATCACGACCTTCGGCCAGGAACGGCGCGAGCAGGCGCGCTTCCTGGAGGCGGGCACGCGCGCCCTGTCCAGCCGGCTGCGGGTGGTCAGGACCGAAGGCATGATCGGCATGCTGTTCGGCCTGACGGTCGCCTTCGGGACCACGGCGATCCTGTATCTCGGCGTCCGGGACGTCCAGACGGGGGCGCTGACGACCGGCGGCCTGCTGCTGATCCTGGGCTACGCGGCGCAGCTCTACGCGCCGCTCCAGCAGATCGGCAAGCACATCGCCGGCCAGCAGCACGCGCTGGCGAGCGCCGAGCGCGCGTTCGGCCTGCTCGACCGCCGGCCGATCGTCGCCGACCGCCCCGGCGCGCGGCCGCTCGGCCGCGCGGAGGGACGGGTGTCCTTCCACGGCGTGCGGTTCGGCTACGGCGACCGCGAGCCGGTGCTGCGCGGCGTCGACTTCGAGATCCCCAAGGGCACCCGCGTCGGCATCGTCGGCCGGACCGGGGCCGGCAAGACGACGCTGCTGAACCTGCTGATCCGGCAGTACGACCCGGAGGCGGGCGAGGTGCGGCTCGACGGCATCGACCTGCGCGACTGGCGGCTGGCCGACCTGCGCAACCAGTTCGCCGTGGTCAGCCAGGAGCCGGTCCTGTTCTCGTCGACGATCGCCGAGAACATCGCCTACGGCCGGCCGGACGCGACCATGGCGGAGATCGTCGCCGCCGCCGAGGCGGCCAACGCGCACGCGTTCGTCTCCGCCCTGCCCGAGGGCTACCGGACCCGGGTGGGCGAGCGCGGGCTCAAGCTGTCGGGCGGCGAGCGCCAGCGCATCGCGCTCGCGCGCGCCTTCCTGAAGGACGCCCCGATCCTGATCCTGGACGAGCCGACCAGCGCGGTCGACGTCGCGACCGAGGCCGGCATCATCGCCAGCCTCGAGCGGCTGATGGCCGGGCGCACGACCTTCATGATCGCCCACCGGCTGAGGACGCTGCGCGACGTCGACCTGGTCCTGCGCGTGGAGGACGGCCGGGTCTTCCCCGACGCCGACGAGACGGCCGAGCGCCCGGCCGCCTGAATCGCCGCCGCCCGAGCCGCTCAGGTCCCGGGCCCGCGGAACACCGCGCGCAAGAACCCGGCCCAGGCGTCGCGGCCGGCGTCCGGGCGCCGGCCATGGACCTCCGGCGGGGCGGCCAGCCGCCCCGCCGCGTCCAGGCGCGCGCGGATGCCCCAGAAGCCGAGCTCGGTACCGCCGGGCATGCCGTAGCGCAGGTCCATCGCCTCGACCGCCACCCCGCCCTCGTCACCGCCCTCGTCACCGCCCTCGTCACCGCCCTCGGCACTGCCCTCGCCTGCTCCCTCGGCGGCCGGCACGACCGTCCAGTGGACCTGGTCCATCGCGAACCAGCGGAAGATCCGGCCTTCCGGCGTCGCGGCGACCGCGGCCGCCGCGCCGTCGGCGCCGTCGTTCCGGAACCGCCGCCAGCCGATCTCGCCGGGGGCGAGGATGGAGTGGAAGCCGACCAGGACCTCGTCCGGCCGGGTCGCGACGACGCGGCGGTACCATGGCTGGAACAGCAGGGGATAGGCCCGGACCTCGAAGCCGTGCTCGGCGCGCCCGGCGAGCTGGGCCCGCGCGATCGCCTCGGTGCGCTCGTTGACCGACCAGCCGAGTGCTGTGTAGCCGGCGACGAAGAACAGCGACGCCGCGGCCAGGGCGGCGGCGAGCCGCGGCCGGCGCGAGAAGGCGCCGAAGACCACCGCGGCCAGGAGCGCCAGGCTGTAGACGGGGTCGATGATCGGCATGGCGTCGACCGCGAAGCGGTGCCGCGAGAACGGCGCCAGGAGCTGCGTGCCGTAGCTGGTGAAGACGTCGATCACGGGATGGGTCACGAGCACCAGGATCGACAGCCAGATCCACGACCACAGCGCGTCGGGAGCCGCGGCCGGCCCCTCGCGCGCCGGCGTCCGGCGCAGCAGCCGCCAGATGCCCCAGCCGATCAGCGGGCCGACGACGGGCGCGAAGAGCAGGGAATGCGTGATGCCGCGGTGATGGACCCAGTTCGTGAACGGGCCGAACCAGCCGGCGGCGACGTCCAGGTCCGGGACGATGCCGAGGACCGCCCCGGCGAGGATCGCGGGACGGCCGAGCGAGCGGCGGAAGCCAGCCTGCGCGACGGCGGCGCCGAACAGGGCCTGGGTCACGGTATCCATGTCTTGGTCCAACTCCGCTCCGGAACGATCCTGCGCAATCTCGGTCGAGGCCGCGGCCGGGGCAAGTCCCGGCTGCCGAAAGAAATCACCCCATCGGGGTAGAGGTTTCACCGCCCGGCGGGGTTGGCCCCCCGCGGCGCGCGGCGCATGCTGTCGTCCCGCCTTCCTCCCCCCGACGAGACGAGCCCGAGCCATGCCCGCCTGCCCCTCGCGCAAACGCGTCCTTCCCCTGCTGGCCGGAGCCGTCCTGTCGGCGGCCGTGTCGGGCTGCGCCCAGTACGAAGCCGCGGAGGCCTGCACCGACCTGTCCTCGATGGTCTGGCCGTGGAAATGGCTGGAAGACCCGACGACGGTCGTGACACCGGTGGTCACCCCGCTCGACACCCCGCTGTACCGGACCGAGATCGTGCAGGTCACCGGCCTGCTGCGCGACGACGACCTCGGCGCCGAGCCGGTGCCCGCCAGCTTCCAGTGCGTCCAGCGGGGCGACCTGCTGCAGTCCTTCGGCTGGACCGAGCCCAACGCCCTCGCCCGGCCCGAACTGCGGCTCGAGCGCGGCCCCGTCCTTCCCGCCGCGGCGCGATAGGCGGCCGCTTCTTCCACTTGCGCGCGGCGGCGCGAAGGGACACGCTCGGGTATTCACGTTTCGAACCGCGAGCGACCATGCCCGAGCCCGTGCAGCATCTCGTGACCGTCGGCGGCGCCGAGGTCCATGTCCGCGAATGGGGCGCCGGCAACGGCCCGACCGTCCTCGCCTGGCACGGCCTCGCGCGCAACGGCGCCGACTTCGCGCCGCTGGCCGACCGGCTTTGCGACCGCTTCCGCGTGCTGGCGGTCGACGCCCCGGGCCGCGGCCTGTCGGCCTGGGCGGTCGATCCGGCCGCGGACTACGGCTTCGCCGCCTACGAGGCGGTCGCGGACGGCGTGCTGGACCGCTTCGCCGTCGGCGAGCTGCACTGGATCGGCACCTCGATGGGCGGGACGCTCGGCATCCGGCTCGCCGCCGGGCGGCTGGCGGGGCGCATCCGCCGCCTCGTCGTCAACGACATCGGCCCCGAAGTGCCCCAGGCCGCCATCGACCGCATCCTGGCCTATGTCGGCGACCCTCCGTCCTTCGCCTCCGTGCGCGAGTTCGAGGCGTGGCTGCGGCGGGTCTACGCCCCCTACGGGCGGCTGCCGGACGCGCAGTGGCGGGCCATGGCGCTGGCGTCGCTGCGGCGGCGCGACGACGGGCTGGTCACCGTCCACTACGACCCCGCGATCGTGCGGCAGTTCGTCGATTCCCCCGACGACTACACGGTGTGGGAGCAGTGGGAGGCGGTGCGCTGCCCGATCCTGGTGCTCAGGGGAGCGCAGAGCGACCTGCTGACGCCGGCGATCTGCGCCGCGATGATGGCGCGCAACGCCCGGGCACGCCTGCACGAGGTCCCGGGATGCGGCCACGCCCCGGCCCTCAACGTCCCCGAACAGACGGAGCCGGTCCGCGAGTTCCTGGAAGCCGAATAGGCTAGTCGGTGTCCATGCCGAACTCGGTCTTCGCCCCCTTCGGCGCGAGCAGCCGCCACAGGACCGGCCCGAACACGGCGAGGAACGCGACGGCGTAGATCGTCAGCGCGATCCCGGAGCCGACCAGGAAACTCCAGTCGCCCTGGTTGATCATCAGCCCGCGGCGGAGCTGCTCCTCCGCGAGCGGCCCGAGGATCGCGCCGACCAGCACCGGGGCGAGCGGATAGCCGAAGCGGCGCATCACGAAGCCGGCCAGCCCGAAGACGAGGAGCAGGCCCAGCGCGAAGACCGAGCCCTGCGCGCCGACGACGCCCAGGCTCGCGAAGGTCAGGATGCCGGCGTAGAGCCAGGGCCGCGGGATCATCAGCAGACGCACCCAGACGCCGACGAACGGCATGTTGAGCACGACCAGCATCACGTTGGCGATGAACAGGCTGGCGACCAGCCCCCAGACGAGGTCGGGGCTGTTGGTGAACAGCAGCGGGCCCGGCTGGAGCCCGTATTGCTGGAACCCCGCCAGCATCATCGCCGCCGTCGCCGAGGTCGGCAGGCCGAGGGTGAGCAGCGGGATCAGGGTGCCGGCGGCCGAGGCGTTGTTGGCCGCCTCGGGGCCGGCCACCCCCTCGATCGCGCCCCTTCCGTCGTCGAAGTCCGCCCGCGCCTCGCCGCGCGCGACGCGCCGTTCGGTCGAATACGACAGGAAGGTCGGGATCTCCGCCCCGCCGGTCGGGAGCGGGCCGAACATGAACCCCAGCGCGGTGCCGCGCAGGTAGGGCTTCAGGCAGCGCTTCAGGTCGCGCAGCGACAGCCAGACCGAACCGCGCACCGCCTCGACCTTGTCGTCGGCGCCGACGCGCTGGGAGGCGACGAAGAGCGTCTCGCCGATCGCGAACAGCCCGACGGCGACGACCGCGATCGAGATGTTGTCGCGCAGTTCCGGAAAGCCGAAGGCCAGGCGCGCCTGGCCGGTGAGCTTGTCGATGCCGACGAGGCCGATCGCGAGGCCGAGGAACAGCGCCGTCAGCCCGCGCACGACCGAGCCGCCGAACGCCGCCGACACGGTCGTGAAGGCCAGCACCATCAGGGCGAAATACTCGGCCGGGCCGAAGGACAGCGCGACCATCACCATGAAGGGCGCCACGAGCGCCAGGCCCAGGGTGGCGAAGGTGCCGCCGAAGAACGAGCCCAGCGCGGCCGCGCCGAGCGCCTTGCCGCCGCGCCCGTCCCGGGCCATGCGGTTGCCCTCGACCGCGGTCATGATGGACGCGGTCTCGCCGGGCGTGTTGAGCAGGATCGAGGAGATCGCCCCGCCGTACATGCCGCCGTAATAGATGCCCGCGAACATGATCAGGGAGCCGGTCGCCCCGAAGGACAGGCTGACCGGCAGGAGCAGCGCCACCGTGAGCGCCGGCCCGATGCCGGGCAGGACCCCGACCGCCGTGCCGAGCATCACGCCGATCAGCGCGAACATCAGGTTGGACGGCTGGGCGGCGACCGCGAGGCCGTCGAGGAGGAGCGAGAAGGTTTCCATGGCGTCAGATCCTGGCGGCGCCGGTCACCGGAACAGCGCGTCGAGGGCGCGTTCCGCCGGTCCGGCCGGCAGCGTCAGCCCGAGACCGTGGCGGAAGAGGACGTAGAGCAGGGCCGCCACCACCGCGCCGACCAGCACGGTGAGCACGAGCGGGCGCCGCCCCATCCCGCGGGCCGCCCCGCCGAACAGCACGGCCGATCCCGCGATGAAGCCGAGCCCGGCGGCGAGGACCAGGATCTGGGCCACGATCGCGCCCACGATCCAGGCGACCGGCCCCGCGTTCAGCCGGTCGCGCGCGGGAAAGCCGCCGATCCAGGCGAGGCCGACCGTCAGCACCGCGAGCGCCGCCAGCCCCGCCGCGACCAGGTAGGGGAAGATCTCCGGGCCGAACTGGGCGTAGCTGCGGCGTATCCGGTAGCCGGAGGCGTCGGACACGATCATGGCGGCGAGCGCGAAGAGCGCCACCGCGATCAGCAGCCCGCCGAGATCGCGGCCCCGGTGCGGAACGGATACCCGTTCCGGAACGCGGGGCCGGGGCCGGCCTTCGCCGGCCCGGCCCGCAAGCTGGGGCCGGCCTTCGCCGGCCCCGTCTGCTCCGTGCGTCATGCGCGCGAGGTCCCGTTACTGGCTGATGCCGAGCTCTTTCAGGATCGCGGAGGTCTGCTCGACCTGGCGGTCGAGATAGGCCGCGAACTCCTCGCCGTCGAGATAGGTGTTCACCCAGCCCCTGGCCTCCAGCTCCTTCTTCCAGGTGTCGGACTGGGCCATGGTGCGGATCGTGCCGGTCAGCTTCTCCCGCTCCTCGTCGCTGATGCCGGGCGCGCCGGCGATCATGCGCCAGTTCTGGACGTCGACGTCCAGGCCCTGCTCGACGAAGGTCGGGGCGTCGGCATAGGGCTGGCGCTCGGGCGCCGTGATGCCGATGACGCGCAGCGCGCCGGCCTCGATCTGGGGGGCGAACTCGCCGTAGCCGGAGATGCCGGCCGTCACCTGGTTGCCGAGGATCGCCGCCAGCGCCTCGCCGCCGCCGGAATAGGGGATGTAGTTGATCAGCTCCGGATCGACGCCGGCCGCCTGGGCGAACATGCCGACCGCGATGTGGTCGACGCCGCCGGCCGAGCCGCCGGCCCAGGTCACGGCCCCCGGATCGGCGCGCAGCGCCTCGGCGAGGTCCTGGGCGTCCTGGATCTCGCTGTCGGCCGGGACGACCACGGCGAGGTACTCGCCGGTCAGGCGCGCGATCGGGGTCACGTCCTCGAGGGTGACCGGCGCCTCGTTGGCGATGATGGCGCCGACCATGACGTAGCCGCCGACGATGGTCGCCGACGGGTCGCCGGAGGAGCGGTTGACGAACTGCTGCAGCCCGATCGTGCCGCCGGCGCCGGGCACGTTCTCGACCTGGATGTTGGACACGAGGTCTTCCGCCTGCAGGGTCGACTGGATCGTGCGGGCGGTCTGGTCCCATCCGCCGCCCGGACCGGCCGGGGCCATGATCTTCAGCTCGTCCATCTGCGCGAAGGCGCCGCCCGAGACGAACAGCGTCGCGAACGCTACGGCGTAGGCAGTCTTCTTCATGTCGTCCTCCCAATATTTCTCGACGCCGCGGCGACGGAGGCCGTCGCGGTGCCGGTTGGACCGATGATAGCAGAGCAACCTGTCACGAAGCTGTCGCGCGCAGACGCCGGTGGGCCTGGACGGCGGCAAAAAACCGATGCCCGAATCCGCTTCTATGCGTAAAAGGAGGAAACGTCGACGGAGATGGAGTCGAATACGACGCGACCGTCGTCCTCGATATGAGCCACGAAGCGGCCGGGGTAAGCATCCGACGACTGGAAGCCGTCATCATCGCCCCTGCCGTATTCAAGCTCGACATAGACGTTGAAAATACCTTCCGCCTTGGAACGCCTTCCGTCGATCTCGCTTTCGAAGACTTCCACTTCGTCAATTACGGTCTCTTCAGACAGATCGCCGAGTGCTTTCCAGGCATTCGAACCCGCAATGACATCCGCCGTCAAAGCCGTCGCGATCCGGTGGCGATCGTCGTCGGTCAGCTCCCGCTGCTTATGCGCCACGGCCATGCCCATCCTCCGATCAGAAATTCACTTTGCCCACCGCGACACGGGA